>JBOIEI010000637.1:0-4099 GCA_050741055.1 Burkholderiales bacterium
GAGCCAGCTCCCGGTCGCTGAACTCGGCGCGCCGGCGCGCTTCGGTGTTCAGCGGCAGCACCGGGCGCGGCGCGCCGTATTCGTCCAGCAGCCGCTCGAAGATCACATCCGGATCCAGCCCGCGTTCGGCGCAAAGGTGCCTGAACCAGCGCGTGCCGATCGCGACATGGCCGACCTCGTCGCGCAGGATGATCTCCACGATGTGCGCGCCCTGCTCGTCGCCTGCCACGCGCAGCCGGCGAATCATGGCCGGCGATACATCCAGCCCGCGCGCTTCCAGCACGCGCGGCACCAACGCCATGCGCACGAGTGGATCGTGCGCCGTCGTGCGCGCCATTTGCCACAGACCGTCGTGGGCGGCAAAGTCGCCGTAGTCGTGGCCGAGCCGGCGCAGATGGCTGCGCAGCAGGGAAAAGTGCGTGGCTTCCTCGGCAGCGACGTGCAGCCAATCGGCGTAGAACTGCGCCGGCAATCCCGGGAAGCGGCACAGGGCATCGAGCGCGAGATTGACGGCGTTGAGCTCGATGTGGGCGACGGCGTGGATCAGCGCGGCATGTCCATGCGTGGTTGCCGTCGAACGGCGCTGCAATTCGCGCGGCGACACCAATTGCGGCCGCTCCGGCCGGCCCGGCTCGCTCGCCGCATGGGGCTCGAAGCGCCCGTCGAGCGCGAGTGCGCCCGAGCGCACGGCATCGAGCAGGTCGGTTACGGCCGTGAGCTTGGCGTCGATTCCGGTCGCCTGCAAGGCCTGCCGGGCGCGGCAATGCCAGCTTGTCCCGAGAAGCTGCGACTTCATCATTGCGATGCTACACCGGACGCGGCGTTGCGACGTTTGCAGGGCTTCCTGCTTGTCGCGTCGAGCTCGCAGCGCGTGCGCATCCCTTCCTCATCGAGGGCAAAGAATCATCTGTACGGCACATCGAATCCTTGCACGGGCCGTGGCGTGTTCTCTATTCTCGGGGCTGGTATCCAGTAGCACACACGAGGAGAAATGAGATGAAGTGGACGTATGCAGTCAAGCTCGGCGCGCTCTGTGCCGCTCTGGCCGTACCCGGGTTCGTACATGCGGGGGAGGCCTACCCGATGCGGCCGATACGATTGATCGTCCCGTACCCGCCCGGCGGCAGCAACGATATCGTCGGCCGCCTGGTCGGACAGTATCTGAGCAAACGAGTCGACCAGACGGTCGTCATCGACAACCGGCCCGGTGCAGGCAGCACGCTCGGCATAGGCATGGCTTCGAGGTCGGAGCCCGACGGCTACACCATGGTCATCATCTCGGCGGCCTACGCGTTCGGACCTTCGCTCTACAAGAAGCTGCCCTACGACGCCGTCAAATCCTTCGTCCCGGTGTCCAAGATCGGAAACGGACCGAATGTTTTCACGGTCAATCCGTCCGTCCCCGCAAAGACGATGAGCGAGCTCGTCGCGCTGGCCAAGGCGAAGCCGGGCACGCTCAACTTCGCCAGCGCGGGTATCGGCAGCGCGCAGCAGCTCTGGTTCGAATACTTCAAGATGCTGACGGGCGTCGACATCGTCCACATTCCGTTCAAGGGCGGCGCGCCCGCAATGATCGACGTCGTTGCGGGCACCTCGCACGTCGCGATCGGCACCGTCGTCCAGATGCTGCCGCTCATCCGCGCCGGCAAGCTCAGAGCGCTTGCCACCGGCGGCACCAAGCGAAGCGGCGTCCTGCCCGATCTGCCGACACTCGACGAGGCCGGCGTGAAGGGTTACGAGGGCGCCAATTGGTGGGGCATCATGCTGCCCGCAGGTACGTCGCCGGCGATCGTCGATCGCCTGGACAAGGAGTTCGCGGCGATCCTGGCGCTGGACGAAGTCAAGAAGCAGTTCATCAAGATGGGTGCGGAGACCGAGTATTTGAGCAAGCGTGCGCTCTCGAGCTACATCGACGCGGAAACCAGGAAGTGGAGCAAGGTCGCGAAGCAGGCCGGCATCCAGGCGCAGTGACGCGAGCTGTTGTTTGCATCGGCGCGGAGGGTTGCAGGGAGGGCTGCAGAGCTCCGCGCCGTGGCAGGTTCCGACCAGGTATCTGAATGGGGGGCTGGAGCTTCCGGTCAACGAGCACTCGATCAATGGGTATCCAATCCGCCCCTGCTGTGCACGCCGCGGAATCCTGTCCAGTGGGTAGATACCGATGCGACCGAGCGTCCGTCCTGGCTTCCGGTGCACGCCTATAATCGATCGGCCTCTGTCCGACCCACCCTCGTCGCCGGTGCTCGCCCATGTCCACTCGTCCCAATATTCTGCTCATCACGTCGGACCAACAGCGCGCCGATTGCTACGGCTTCGAGAACCCCGACATTCGCACGCCGCATGTCGATCGCATGGCGCGCGACGGCACGCGGTTTGCCGCCTGCATCACGCCGAACCTCGTGTGCCAGCCTTCGCGCGCGTCCATACTGACCGGTTTGCTGCCGCTCACGCACGGGGTCTGGGACAACGGCGTCGATCTCGATCCGAAGGTTGGCGCAAGGGGCTTCGCAGGCACGCTTGCCGCGGCGGGTTATGCCACTGCTTTCCTCGGCAAGGCGCATTTCTCCACCAAGTCGACCTTCGCCCCGACTGGCACACCGGAATGCAACAAGAGCCAGTCGCGTTACGGTTCGCACTGGACCGGCCCGTACATGGGATTTCAGCACGTCGAGCTGTGCGTGACGGGCCACATGCACCGCACCCGGCCGCTGGAAGATCCGCCCTGCGGTCACTTCGAACGCTTGCTGTTGTCACGTGGAAAGCCGGGCGAGGCGATCGAATGCTGGAAGCAGGATCTGGGGCCGAGCGTGGGCGCGGCGCAGACGTGGTATTCGGCGCTTCCCGCAGCGTGGCACAGCAGCAGCTGGATTGCCGACCGCACCATCGACTTTCTTTCCCGCCGGGACGCCGCGCAGCCGTTTTGCGTCTGGACCTCGTTCCCCGACCCGCATCACGCGTTCGATTGCCCCGAGCCCTGGAGCCGGCTGTACGACCCGAAGTCGGTCACGCTGCCGAAGCACCGCACCCGCGACCTGGAGCGGCGCCCCTGGTGGCACAAGGCGGTGCTCGCCGGCAAGCCGCAGCTCACCGATCCGACCATGTACAAGTTTCGCGCCGAAGGCTCGCGCGTGCCCGATCAGAGCGACGAGCAGCTCGCCCACATGAGCGCCAACTACTACGGCATGATTTCGCAGATCGACCACAACGTCGGCCGCATGCTGGAAGCATTGGATCGAAACGGGCTGGCGGAGAATACGCTCGTGATCTACACCACCGATCATGGCGAGCTGCTCGGCAACCACGGCCTGTATCTCAAGCACCCGATCCCGTACGAAGACCTGTTGCGTATCGGCATGGTGGTGCGCGGCCCGGGGGTGGCGGCGGGGCAGGTGGTGCGCGAGCCCGTCTCGACGCTGGACCTGGCTGCGACGTTCCACGATTACTCTGGTGTCGCACCGGCGCGGACGCTGCAAAGCCGCAGCCTGCGGCCGCTGCTCGAAGGGCGCGATGAAACGCGTCCGGTCGCTTACAGCGAATGGCACGTGCATCCGTCGCGCTGCGGTGTGGGGCTGAAGCTTCGCACCGTGCGCACGAAGACGCACAAGTGCACGTTCGAGCTCGATTCCGGCGCGGGCGAGCTGTACGATCTCGTGAACGACCCGGGAGAAATGGTGAACCGTTTCGACGACCCGGCGTACGCGGCCGTGCGCCGGGAATTGCACGAGATGATGCGGGCCCGGCCGGGAGAGATCGTGGAGCCGCTGGCGGAGCCGATCGGGATGGCTTGACCGGGGCCTGCTTTCCCGGAGGGGAACGTGCGACGCTTCCGGGATCTCTTCCACACTTCACGACACTTCAGATGGAGCCGGCATGATGGCACCTCAATCGACCCGCGAGTTCCTCTCGCAGCGTGTGCGCAGCATCAAGCAGTCGCCGAGCAACCATCTGAGTCAGATCGCCGCCGAGATGAAGGCGCGCGGCCGCGACATCGTCTCGTTCGCGCAAGGCGAGCCCGATTTCCCGACGCCCGAGCACATCAAGCAGGCGGCGGTCGACGCGATGCGAAAGGATTTCACCCACTACACCACGGTCGACGGCATCG
>JBOIEI010000638.1:0-7800 GCA_050741055.1 Burkholderiales bacterium
GCGCTTTCGAGCGTGATGAAGCCGGTGATCGCGGCCATCAAGGGCTACTGCATGGCGGGCGGCTACGAGATGGTGCTCCAGTGCGACATCTCGATCTGCTCCGACAATGCGATTTTCTCCCTGCCCGAAGTCACGCATGGGTTCTTTCCCGGCGGCGGCGCATGCCAGCGCCTGCCGCGCCTGGTAGGCTACCAGATGGCGCGGGAGCTCATCTTCACCGGCCGGCGCTGGGACGCGAAAGAGGCGAAGGAGCTGGGCCTCGTCAACAAGGTCGTTCCGCTGGACAAGGTCATGGACGAAGCGATGGCCATGGCACGCAAGATCGCCTCGTATCCGTCGGTGGGCGTCATCCAGGCCAAGCGCGCGCTGAGTCAAGCGATGGAAGTGGGGCTCACCGCAGGCCTGCGCTACGACGTCGAGGCCTGGGTGGGATGCATGCACTCCGACGAGTGGAAGGAAAAGCTCGCCGGGTTCGTGCGCAAGGAGCGAAAATCCTAGAGCGGCAATCGAAACAAACCAGCACCGAACAGAGCACACACCAATATTCACAGAATCGGAAAGAACCATGAAAAAGAAATTGATCTATCTGCTCGTCCCGGTCGTACTGGGACAATCGGCCGCGGCACTCGCGCAAGACAAACCGGCCAACTATCCGACACGCCCCATCCGGATCATCATCTCGGTGGCGCCTGGGGCGGGTTCGGACATGGTGGCGCGAATGACGGGCGAGGTCATCAGCAAGGCGTGGGGCCAGAACGTCGTGGTGGAATCCCGTCCCGGCGGTGGCGGCGTGGTCGCGAGCGGCATCGCCGCCCGGGCGGAGCCGAACGGCTATACGCTGCTGCAGAACGGCTTCTCGCTGCTCATGCAGGGAGCGGCCAAGCGGGTCGAATTCGACATCCTGAAGACGTTCCAGCCAGTGGTGCGCTCGACCGAGCAGCCCTACATCCTGGTGGCTCAGCCGGGCGTCACGGCAAACTCGGTCAAGGAGCTGATCGCGTTGTCGCAGAAGAAAGAGCTGACTTATTCAGGCAGCTCCGGCATCGGCAGCGCGGTACACATCGGCATGTCGCAGCTCGCGAAGGAAGCCGGCCTCAAGGTCAAGTACATCCCGTACAAGGGCAGCGCGCCGTCGCTGCTCGCCGTGATGGCCGGGGAGATCGAGATGGCGGCCACCAGCGCCATGGCAGCCACCGGCGCCATCAAGACCGGCAAGGTGCGCGGCGTGCTCAATCTCGGAACCAAACGCGTTCCGGCGCTTCCGGATCTGCCAACCCTCAAGGAGCAGGGCTACAAGACCGTCGTCGCCAACGAGTACTACCTGTGGGCGCCGGCCAAGACGCCGCGCCCGATCGTCGCGGCGCTGAACAAGGTCGTGAGCGACGGGCTGAATTCGCCCGAGTACACCAAGCGGCTGCAGGCGGTCGGCAGCGACTCGGCCGACTGGGCAAGCCCCGACGATCTGAAGAAGCAGGTCGCGAAAGAGTACGCCGAGCTCGAAGTGGCGATCAAGGAGCTCGGACTGAAGCTCTGACGAAAGGCAGGCCCGACGAACCGTCGGCAGGCGCCTGGCAGCGCCTGCCGCGTAGCAAAAGCCCTGGCCGCACCCGGTGAACATACGGGCGCGCGACAAAAATAGGCAAGGGGTAGGATAGTGTTGTTCATCCGAGGAGGAAAGGACCATGAAGACCATTACGAGGAAGCTGATTTATCTGCTCGCTGGAGCGGCATTGGGGCAATCGGTGGCGGCGTTCGCGCAACAGAAGCCGGCCGACTATCCGACACGCCCGATGCGGATCATCATCTCGGTGAACCCGGGCGCGGGTGCCGACATGGTGGCCCGAATGGTGGCGGAGATTCTGCAGAAGGCCTGGGGCGAGCATGCGATCGTCGAATCGCGTCCCGGCGGCGGTGGCGTCGTCGCCAGCACCTACGCTGCGCGCGCCGAGCCCGACGGCTACACGATGTACCAGAACGGCTTCGGGCTGCTCATGCAGGGGGCCGCCAAGCGGGTCAAGTTCGACGTGCTGAAGACCTTCCAGCCGGTGGTGCGCATGACCGAGCAGCCGTACATCCTGGTGGTCCACCCCAGGGTTACGGCCAACTCGATCAAGGACCTCATCGCGATGTCCAAGAAGAAACAGCTGACCTACGCGGGCAGCTCCGGAATCGGCAGCACGGTGCACATCGGCATGTCCCAGCTGGCGAAAGAATCCGGTCTCAACATCAAGTACATCCCGTACAAAGGTAGCGCGCCGTCGCTGCTCGCCCTGATGGGTGGAGAGATCGACATGGCGGCCACCAGCGCCATGTCGGCCTTCGGCGCCATCAAGACCGGCAAAGTGCGTGGCCTGTGCAACCTGGGCAGCAAGCGCGTCAAGGCGCTGCCCGACCTGCCGACGCTCAAGGAGGAGGGCTTCAACACGGTCGTTGCCAATGCCTACAACCTGTGGGTTCCGGCCAAGACACCGCAGCCGATCGTCCTGGCGCTGAACAAGGTGGTGAGCGACGGCCTGAATTCGCCCGAGTACACCAAGCGGCTGCAGGCGGTGGGCAGCGACTCGGCCGAGTGGATGAGCCCCGCCGATCTGAAAAAGGAGGTAGCGCAGGAATACACCGAGCTCGAAGCGGCCATCAAGGAGCTCGGCATCAAGTTCTGATGCGACTCGGAAGGCTTGCCCGCGGTGAGCAGGGCAGCCCGAAGAGCGCGCAGGATGCGGATGGACGATGCTGCGGCGGGCCGGCGCTCGGCGCGTATCCCATCCGCACCTGCATGCGGCCCGCTAACCCTGACTGGCCGAATGCTCGTTCTGGATGCGCGTAAGATCCATCGCCTCGGTGCAGACGTGAGGGAAGAGCCAGCCGGCCGTGCCGAGGAAGACCAGGAAGCGGCCGATCCGGACCAGACGGTGGATCAAGCTGACGAACAAGGACGTGTCACCTGCTTCGATCGAATCCATGTCTTTCCTCCGAATCTGCAGCAACCGCGCGCTTGGACGAAAGAACGCCCCGAGCGGGTGCGGCCGGCTTGTTCGACCGCCCGTCCACGCCGCCCGGCATATGGCGATGGTATCAGGCAACGGCCGGGAGGAGCGGCCCGCCGGCTGCGGCAGCAGGTAGCAACCGGTCCGCCAGCGTAACCCAAGGAATGTCATGCGACTGAAAATCAAGAACCCGCAAGACTTCTGGTGCGCGATCTTCTTCGTCGCGCTCGGAACCCTCTCCATGTACCTCGCCCACAACTACCGGATGGGAACCGCGCTCGCGATGGGGCCCGGGTATTTCCCGATGTGGTTAGGCGGCATCCTGGTTGCATTCGGGCTTGTCATGGGTGCGCTCTCGTTCAAGACCGAGGCCACCGACGGCGAAGACCTGGCTTGGAGCAACTGGTCGTTCAGACCCTGGCTCGTGCTGCCGGCCGCCCTGGTCGCGTTCGCCCTGCTCATGGAGGCCGAGGTCGGGTTCGTGCCCTCGCTGCTCGTCCTGATCACCGGTTGCGCCCTGGCGCACAAGGATGTGCACTGGAAGGAAACTCTGGTGCTCAGCGTCTTCGTGACGGCCGGCGCGGTCGCGATTTTCTCCTACGGCCTCGAGATGCCGTATCGGCTGTTCTGGTGGAGCTACTGATGGCAGAGCTTTTTCCCAACCTCGCACTGGGGTTCAGCGTCGCGCTGACGCTGGAGAACCTGATGTACTGCTTCCTCGGCGTGTTCCTCGGCACGCTGATCGGGGTGCTGCCGGGCATCGGGCCGCTCGCCACCATGTCGATGCTGCTGCCGCTGACCTTCGTACTGCCTCCAGTGGCCGCCCTCATCATGCTGGCCGGAATCTATTACGGTTCGGATTACGGCGGATCGACCACCGCGATCCTGGTCAATCTGCCGGGCGAAGGCTCCTCGGTAGTGACCCTGCTGGAGGGCCATCCCATGGCCCAGCAGGGCCGGGCCGGGCCGGCGCTGGCGATCGCGGCGATCGGTTCGTTCTTCGCCGGCTGCGTCGGAACGCTGCTGATCGCACTGCTGGGTCCGCCCCTCGCCAGCGTCGCGCTGAGCTTCAATTCGCCGGAGTATTTCGCCTTGATGCTCATGGCGCTGGTGTGCGCCTCGGTGGTCGGATCGGGCTCGCTGCTGAAGTCGCTCGGCATGGTGATCGTGGGCCTGTTGGTCGGGATCGTCGGCACCGACGTCAACTCGGGCAGGCTGCGCTTCACCTTCGGCGTGCCCGAGCTGAGCGACGGCATCGGCATCGCGGTCGTGGCCATGGGCGTGTTCGGCCTGGCCGAGATCGTGCGCAACCTGAGCGGCCCGGAAATGACGCAAACCATCCTCAAGGGCAGGATCAAGGGGCTGATGCCGCGCTGGCAGGATCTGAAGACCGCGTTCGGCCCGATGCTGCGCGGCACTTCGATCGGTGCGGTGTTCGGCCCGCTGCCCGGCCTGGGCGGTACGATGAGCGCGTTCACCTCCTACATGGTGGAGAAGAAGATCGCCAAGGATCCATCGCGCTTCGGCAAGGGGGCGATCGAGGGCATTGCGGGGCCGGAGAGCGCGAACAACGCCTGCGCGCAGACCACCTTCATTCCGATGCTCACCCTGGGCATCCCGCCGAGCGCATCGATGGCGCTGATGCTCGGCGCCATGATGATCCAGGGCATCATCCCCGGACCGCAGGTCATGACGTCGCGGCCGGATCTGTTCTGGGGGTTGATCGCCAGCATGTGGATCGGCAACTTGATGCTCGTGCTGCTCAACCTGCCGCTCATCGGCATCTGGGTGAAGCTGCTGCAGGTGCCGTATCGGCTGCTTTTCCCGATCATCATGAGCTTCATGGCGATCGGCGTGTACAGCCTGAGCACCACCGGCGTGGATGTCCTGTTGATGGCGTTCTTCGGCTTCGCCGCCTACGCCCTGGCCAAGCTCGGGTGCTCGTTTCCGCAGGTGATCCTCGCCATGGTGCTGGGTCCCGCGATGGAGGAGAACCTGCGCCGCTCGCTGCAGCTGTCGGACGGCGATGCATCGATATTCTTCACTCGGCCGATCAGCGGAACGATCATGATCGCGACCGGCGTGCTGCTGCTGCTTTTCATCTTGCCGGCGTTGCGCCGCAGACGGGGCAAGACGTCCCCGTTCGGGGACGAGGCTCGAGCTTGAGATTCGGCGCGGTCGGGGGCACCGGGGTCAGGTCTTGCTTGTTGCACGCCGACCCTGCAACAAGCAACACCTGACCCCGACCTGGTGAGCCTAGAACCCGCCGCCGCAGCCGCTGGATTCCCGCTTGCGCGGGAATGACGCCTCAAGCCGTCAGCGAATCCATCAACTCGCGGACGGACGCGAGCTTCTCCAGATTTTCCAGCGCGATGATCGAGCGTTCCAAGCGCTCGCCCTTCAGCACGCGCGAGGCGCAGCCGTGATACTTCGCCACCAGCTCGTCGCGCGTCATGGGATTGCCCGGGCTGCCGCGTACCTTCTCCACCATCTTGGTGAGCTTGCGGCCGTCCTTCATCGTGATCGTCACCGGTGACTTGCGCCGCGAGGCCTGGTCGTCACCCCACTCGGGATGGGTGTTGATCTGTACTTTGTCGAGCGCGGCGCGCATGCGCGGCGCATTGCAGTAGTCGTCCGAAAACGAATCGAGATCGACGCGCGCATCGAGCAGCATCGCCGCCAGCACGTAATCGAGCGAAAACTTGCCGCGGAAGCCCTGCGTCGGCTTGTGGAAGCGCACCGTGTTGAGCAGGTCCGGGTGGACGTCGACCTCGAGCTTGGCCACGTCGTCGAACCGAATGCGGTTCTCCTCGATCAGCCCGAGCGCCGCGTCCAGCGCGCGCAAATTTCCGCCGCAGCACGGGTAGCGCTTGACCGTCAGACCGGGATCGACAATCGACCAGTGCGTTCCGAGCTTCTCCCCCACCTTGCCCAGGTCGAAATTGCCCTCGCCGTGAAACGCCGAGTAGAAGCCGTAGTCGCCGTCGAGACCGTCCGGATCGGCGAAGTAGCCGCGCGCCGCGAGCAGCACCGATGTGACGCCGGCCCGCGCCGAGTTGCCGGCGTGGATGCCTTTGCCCCAGGTGCCGAAGTGCTGCGTGAGGCCGCCGGCATTGGCCGCGGCGAGCCCGATCGCGACCGCCATCTGGCCCGGGTCGAGCTTGGCGATGCTGCCCGCGGCAGCCGCAGCGGCCGAGCAGCCGTAGAGCGAAGTCGGGTGAAAGCCGCGCCGGCGCAGCTCCGGCTCGTGGCTTCGTCCCGACAGCGACATGCGCTCGAACACTTCGAGCCCGATGCACACCGCCGCCACCAGGTCCGCGCCGCTCGCTTCCGCTTCTTCGGATAGCGCCAGCGCGGCGGGCAGGATGCACGCCGTGGGGTGCGAGAAGCCGGTGTCGTCGAAATCGAGCAGGTGCGACAGGGAGCCGTTGGCCCACGCCGCGGACACGGCGCTGGTGCGCCTATCGAAACCGAACACGCGCGCCTGCGGCGTGCCGCCCTGTTCGCGCGTCACGTCCAGCACGATGCGCCCCGCCGGCTCCACAGTGGCGGCCAAGCCCACACCGGTGCAATCGAGAATGTGGCGCTTCGTGGCCGCGATTGCTTCGGCGCTGATGTCGCCGCAGCGCGTCCGGCTGGCGAATTCGGAAAGTACGGTCGTTGCTCCCATCGCGATGGCTCCCATGCACCCTTGCGTCGAAATTTGAGCGATCATAGCGCGAGCCGAGTAGGCGTGCATCGCCGATGATCCTTATCCTCAGCAGGAGTCCAGAAATGGCGACGAGCGATTCCGCCGATCGAAACCAAAATCGGGCCGACGTCGCGCGGCCGCGCAATCTACACGCGCGCTATCACGCTCACGTCTATTTCGATGCGTCCACCATCGCGCAGGCGCGCGAACTGTGCGCCCAGGCCGCGGCGGCGTTCGGCGTTGCGATGGGACGCGTGCACGAGAAGCCGGTCGGCCCGCACCCGCACTGGAGCTGCCAGCTCACCTTCGACTCGACCCAGTTCGATCGGCTCATTCCCTGGCTCGATCGCCATCGCGGCGGGCTCAACGTTCTGGTGCATCCGACTACCGGCGATGCGCTCGTCGATCACACGACGCACGCATCTTGGCTGGGCGAACCGGCCGAGTTGAACTTGGCGCGATTGCGAGCGCCGTGCGCGGACGCACGACCCACGCGTTAGTTGAACTGGCGCCATGTGGGCCAGCGCGGCGCGTACAACAACGCGGTCGAGTTCGCCGGCCCCTTCACCGAGAAGCTTTCCATGGACATGCGCTTCACCTTCGCCAACATGGGAACGGAGATGGGTGCGGTGACGTCCTACATTCAGCCGACGCAATCACGCGCCCATGAAGGGAGGCAATGGCGACTGTTTCGGCATCCGTGGAGGCATCGACATGAAGCTCACCGGCAAGGCCTGGAAGTTTCCCCAGGACGACATCAACACGGGGCTCATCCGCAAGCAGATGTACAACCACCTGCCGCCACAGGAGCAGGGCAAGTACTGCATGGAAAGCCTCGATCCGCAGTTCTCCTCCAAGGCGAAATCAGGCGATTTCATCGTCGCTGGGACCAACTTCGGTTGCGGCTCCTCGATGCCGGCGCACTACTCCATCGTCGCGCTCGGAATAGCGGCCGTGATCGCGGAGTCGTTTGCGCCGCTGTTCCTCAGCAATTGCGCCGGCGGTGCGCTATGGCCGGTGGCGTGTGCGGGCATCCTGGGGCTGGTGGAGACCGGCGACACGATCGAGCTCGATACCGACACCTTCGTCGTGCGCAACGTCGCGACGTGCAAGACGCTGCAGGGG
>JBOIEI010000639.1:0-8668 GCA_050741055.1 Burkholderiales bacterium
CTACACCGCGGGCACATGAAGATCGCACCCAGCACCCGTCGCTGGGCGCTGTTCGCTGCCCTGCCGCTGGCGGCAGCGGCCGCGCTGCGTGCCAACAACGACGATGAACCCGCCTCGCGGGAACGCAGTGCGGATGCGCGTCCACGGGACGCGGTGAGCGCCGCAACCGCCGCCACGCGCGAACGCGAGGCCCTGCCCCACCTCGATATGGAGCGGCTTCAGGCGCTCCCGCGGCGTCACGTATCGGAGCAGCCGTTCGTGGACCCGTTCTTCGCCGGGCCGGCAGCCGCGCCGGACAGCGCGCAGACGGCAGAGACAGCAGCGCCCCCGCCGCCACCGCCCGAGGCTCCGGTGCTTCCCTTCCGGTTCATCGGGCGCCAGGACGCCGACGGCGTGCCGCTCATCTTTCTGGAACAACAGGAACAGATCCATATCGTGCGTATCGGCGAAACCGTCGCGGACGGCTGGCGCCTGGACAAGGCCGACGACCAGGCGCTCGTCTTCACCTACGTCCCGCTCGGACAGCAGAGAAAGCTCGCGACGGGGAGCTCGGGTTGAGGCGCCTCGGCGCCTTGCTGGTTGCGGCTGCGCTGGCTGGCTGCGCGACGACATCCGAGCTCGACCTGGCGCGGCAGCTGATGGACACGGGCCGTCTCGAAGAGGCGCTTGCCCGCTTCGAAAAGCTCACCGTCGAGCATCCCGGAAATGCGCAGTATCGCGCCGCGTTCGCGAGCCAGCGCGAGCTGGTGGTCAATCGCTGGCTTGCCGAGGCCGAAACGCTGCGTGCGAGCGGCGCCTACACGCAGGCGCAGGCGAAGTATCAGCGCGTGCTCGATCTGCTTCCGGGCAATGCGCGCGCGACGGCCGGCCTTTCTCAGATCGAGGCCGAACGCAACGCCGACGCCCTGGTGGAACGCGCGCAGGCGGAACTGAAGCGCGGCGATACGGCTGCTGCCGAGGCTCGGCTGCGCGAGGCGCTGGCGCAGGCGCCTCAGCACCGCACCGCCCGGGCGCTGGTGCACCAGGTGGAAGAGCGCCGCGCCATCGAAGCCGGGCCGAAGCAACCCCGTCTGGGAAAGCAGTTCTCGAAAACGGTAAGCCTGCAGTTTCGCGACGCGAACCTGCGCCAGGTGTTCGAGATCATCTCGCGGGCGCACGGCATCAATTTCGTGTTCGACAAGGACGTGCGCCCGGATATGCGCGTCACGATATTCGTTCGCGACACCGCGATCGAGGACATCGTCAAGCTCGTGCTGGCGACCAACCAGCTCGAGCGCAAGGTCCTCAACGAGAACTCGATACTGATCTATCCCAATACGCCGGTCAAGGCACGGGAGTACCAGGAGCTGGTTACGCGCAGCTTCTATCTCGGCAATGCCGACGCCAAGCAGACGCTCAACCTGGTGCGCGCGCTGGTGAAGACGCGCGACGTGTACATCGACGAGAAGCTGAACCTGCTGGTGATGCGCGACACGCCCGCGGCCGTGCACTACGCGGAGAAGCTCATCCTCAACCAGGATCTGGCCGAGCCGGAGGTCATGCTCGAAGTGGAAGTGCTCGAGGTGAGCCGGACGCGGCTGCAGGAGCTCGGCGTGCGCTTTCCGGACCGGATCAATTTCGGCCCGCTCGGCATCGACGGCGCGCCGCCGCCCGCGGAGTTCGAGCTCTCCAGCTCGGCGCTGCGCGCGACGGTGGCGAATCCGGCGCTCATCCTCAACCTGAAGCTGCAGGACGGAAGCACCAACGTGCTCGCGAATCCGCGCATCCGCGTGCGCAACCGGGAGAAGGCGCGCATTCACATCGGCGAGAAAGTGCCGGTGGTCACGACTACCAGCACGGCGAACGTGGGCGTATCGGCGTCGGTGAACTACCTGGAGGTCGGGTTGAAGCTCGATGTCGAGCCGAACGTGTACCTGAACGACGAGATCGCGATCAAGGTCGGGCTCGAGGTGAGCAACATCATCGAGACGCTGGACCTCTTCAACACGCGGGCATACCGCCTGGGCTCGCGCAACGCCACGACCACGCTGCGCCTGCGCGACGGCGAGACCCAGGTCCTGGCGGGCCTGATCCAGGACGAGGACCGGCGCACGGCCAACAAGGTCCCGTTCCTCGGCGACATTCCGATTCTCGGGCGACTGTTCTCGAGCAACAACGACACTACGAGCAAGAGCGAGATCGTGCTGCTCATCACGCCACACGTCATCCGCAACATCCTGCGCCCCGAATCGCGCTTCGCCGAGATCGCCTCGGGAACGGACGCGGCCATCGGTGCCGAGCCGCTGAAGCTCCGGACCTCGGCCCCTTCCCAACTGAGCATCTCGTCCGGGCAGCCCGGCGCCGGGGCTGCGCGCGCCGCGCCACAAGCAGGTGGAAAAGCGGGTGGAAAAGCGGGCGGAGAGACTTCGCTCGTGCGAACGGCGGCCCCGATCGATCTGGTGCTGTCGGCGCCGGCGCAAGCGCCGATCGGATCCGAGTTCAGCGTGCAGGTGGGGTTGTCGAGCGCGACCGGCATCGCGCGCCGGACGAGTTTCGAGCTCGCCTACGAACCGGCTCTGCTGCAACCCGTGGGCGACCCGCAGGCCGCCAAGCCGGGGCAGACCGGGGCCGGCCGAGTTCCCGTGACGATCGACCTGGTCGCCGATTCCGGGATGCCGACCCGTGAAGTGCGCTTCCGGGTGATCGCCAAGGAGCCAGGCGAGGCGCGACTTTCGGTGGAGGGCGCTGCGGTGCTCGGCAACGACGACCAGCCCATCCCGGGCAACGTCCCCCCGGCGCACACGCTCCGGATCGTGCCGAAATGAATGCCCGAAGCACAGCCGGGTTCACGTTGATCGAGCTGATCGCGACGGTCGCGATCGTCGCCGTCCTGGCGGCCGCTGCCGCGCCGATGCTCGAAGTTTCGGCGCGGCGGGCGAAGGAATCGGAGCTGCGCTCGGCGCTGCGCAGCATCCGCGGCGCCATCGACACGTACAAGACCGCGGTCGACGAGGGTCGCGTCGCCCGCAAGGCGGACGAATCGGGCTACCCGCCGAACCTGGCGGTCCTGGCCGAAGGCGTTGCCGACGCCAAGGACCCGCAGAAGCGCCGCATCTATTTCCTGCGCCGCATTCCGCGCGATCCATTCGCGACCAACGCGACCGACGTTGCGGCGCACACCTGGGGGTTGCGCAGCTACGCAAGTCCTCCCGAGGCCCCGATCGCCGGAGATGATGTGTTCGATGTCTTTTCGCTCTCGGGCGGCACCGGCTTGAACGCCATTCCGTATCGCGAGTGGTGATCAATGCGACTCACCCGCACCTCGGGATTTACGCTGATCGAGCTGATCGTGGTGCTCGCGATTATCGGCTTGCTGTTGAGCATCGCGGCGCCCCGGTTCTCCGTTGGCGTCGACCGGTCGCGAGAGGCGGTGCTGCGCCAGAACCTGAAGGCGATTCGCAGCGCGCTCGACCAGTACCACGCCGACACCGGCAAGTACGCCGACGACCTGCAGGCACTCGTGAGCGCGCGTTACCTGCGCGAGGTGCCGCTGGACCCGATCGTCGACTCGCGCGCCGAATGGACGATCGTCTCGCCTCCGGTGGATTCGCAAAGCACCGGCGTGTACGACGTGCGCAGCAGCGCCCAGGGCAAGGCCGGTGACGGCAGTGCGTATGCCGATTGGTAGCGCGCTCGGCTCCGAACGAACATGAAGAACGAAACGGTGATCAACATTGCAGCGATGAGCGAGCAATACGGCCTGGATGTCGCGCGGCGCGATTGCCTGTTTCTCGCCATCGAGCGATCGATCCGGGTGCGAGTCGAAACCGATTTCTTCTCCTGGACGCAGGGGAGCCTGCAAGCGGCGATTCCCCACAACGTGCTGCTGTGCGCGTGCTTCGATCCCCAGGGCCGCCTGCTCGATGCACACGTCTGCTCGCCCGTTCCAATGCTCGACGGCTCGGCCTCGGCGCTGGTCCGGACCGAGGACGGACTCCTGCATCTCCTGGTGAGCCTGTGGGACGAGAACGGGCGAAGCCCCCTGCTGATCGATGCGACCGACCCGGCAGGCGCGATGACGCCCGCGCTGGCTGCCTCGCTGCAGGCGGCTGCGTTCACGAAGTTGTTGGCGCACGGATCCTGGAGGCCCTGCGGGTCAATCGATACGTTCTTCGTCTTCGCCGAGATACGCTGCGCGCTCGACGCCAAAGTGTCCGACGTGGTGGAAATTGTCGTTCCGCATCTACGCGCGGCCTTCGTGCGGTTGCAGCCGCGGAAGATGAAGCCACGCACGCCCAATCGCGCGCGCGCCCTGACGAATCGGGAGCGCGAGATTCTTCTCCAGTTGCAGCATGGCCGCAGCAACGCCGAGATCGGCGCTGCGCTCGCGATCAGCCCGTTGACTGTGAAGAACCACGTGCAGAAGATTTTGCGCAAGCTGGGCGTGCGCAACCGCACCCAGGCCGTCGCGCTCGACGTGAGCCAGCGGTGGCGTCGTCCGGACTGACCGGCTCACCCGATGGGATGCGGCGCGCCGTGATGCGCCGGATCGCCGGCGTCACCTACCTCTGGGTGCTCCTGATGATCGCGGTTCTTGGCGCGGGCGCGGCCGCGGCTGCCCAGGTCTGGATCACTCACGCACAGCGCGAGCGCGAAGCCGAGCTGCTGTTCGTCGGCGAAGAGATTCGGCGGGCGATCGGCTCCTACTTCGAAGCCACGCCCGGCGGCGCACGGCAGTATCCGCGCAGCCTCGAGGATCTGCTGCGCGACCGGCGCTATCCGGTCGTGCGCCGATATCTGCGGCGCGTCTACCGCGACCCGATGACCGGAGCGCCCGACTGGGCCATCGTGCGAGCGCCCGACGGCGGCATCGCGGGCGTGCACAGCCGATCGCGCGAGCCAACCTTCAAGAAGAAGGGCTTCAGGCCCGAGCATGCGGCATTCGAGAATGCGGCCACGCATGCCGACTGGAAGTTCATCTACGCAGCCGGAAGCGCCGGAACACCGGGCGTGGGCACGGCGCAAGCCCCGACATTCCGAGCCAAGCCTCCGCCTCGATAAGCTTCGCCCCGGAGGCGCTGGCAGCCGTGGCGGAAATCGCCGCCGAACAAGCGTTCAGTGATTACGCCGGCATGCATCCATGCCGAAGGAATCGGCACCCCGACGGAAAGACTTCGCTCCTCGAATCCCGCAGTCATCTCGCCATCGATGCCATGACGCCATCCTGAATACGGTTCGTTCGGACTATATCCGCTCGCATCGGCACGCGAACGGCATTCATTCGCGACGGCTATGGTCGCCTCGTTCGCCCGTGCTGCTGGCATGCGAGTGAACACCCAACCAAAACCGCAATCAGGAGGTCGTGCATGCATTCCGCAGCACAACGCAACACGCTAATCGGCGCCGCAGTGGCTGCGCTGATGGCAGTCTCGCTGCCGGCGCAATCCGCTGCGCCGGTGTACGCGGGACATCTCGGCGCCGGGGGCACTGCCGCCGGCATGGTGAGCCCGGACTCCGGGCCATTCGGTACGCCGCACCTGTGGGACTTCTGGACGCTGACGGTTCCGTTCGCGTCCGACCCCGTGCCCTTCAGCGCACCCGTCACGGTCACGGTGCGCAGGCTCGATGCGAATCTCGATCCCGTCATCGGAATCTGGTTCGGCGAAGAGTCCGACGTCGGCAACTACTTCGACATGGTCTCGGATGCCTTGACGAGCACCTGGTTCGGCATGGGCGACGACGAGCTGCCCGCCAACCTGAGCTCGGGCCTCGGAGGAGACGCGCGCGTTTCCTTCATGGCCGCGCTCCCGGGGACCTACGTGATCGCCGTCGCCGATCACACGTTCGATGCGACGCTCGGAGGCGGGCTCTCCTACCAAATCACCGCCAGCGTGCCGGAGCCCGAGACCTATGCGCTGATGTTCGCGGGGCTGGGGCTCGTCGGCCTTGCGGCTTCGCGCCGGCGCAAGTCACGAATGTCGGCATAGGGAGCGGACGCCTCCGTACACCCATCTCGTTCGCCAACTTCGCAATACCAATTTCCCAATACCAAATCAGTGGAGATATCCATGAACCGTAATTGTGATCTGGATGAGCTGATCGACGTTTCGCGCGAGATGTCGAAACCCGAGTCCGCGCGCGACGACAACGCAACCGCCTACAGCCGCCGCACCTTTCTCAAGAGCGGCGTCGCGGCCGCCGCGGCCACCGTCGTCATGCCGTTCGACATTCTCGGCAGCGGCAAGGTGCAGGCCGCGTCGTTGCCGTACAGCCCCGATTATGGTCCGCTCGCTCCGGTGGCGGACGGCACCACGGGCCTCGCGCTGCTGGGTCTGCCCGCAGGGTTCAAATACTTCTCCTACGGCTGGACCGGCGACGTGATGTCCGACGGCATCCCGACCCCGGGCGCGCACGACGGGATGGCCGTATGCGGCCAGGACGCGAACAGGATCGTGCTCGTTCGCAATCACGAGCGGACCGGCACTGCGGGCTCTTTCGGTGCGGCCAAGATCACGTACGATCCCGTCGGTATCGGCGGATGCACGTCGCTCTATTTCAACCCGCGCAACGGGCAGTGGATGGGCTCGTTCGCTTCGATTGCCGGAACGATCACCAACTGCGCGGGCGGACCGACGCCGTGGGGTACCTGGATCACGTGCGAGGAGAATACGAGCGGACCGCTGACCAATCCGCTGTACACGAAGCAGCACGGCTACTGCTTCGAAGTGCCGGCTTTCGGACCGACCCAACCTGTGGCCTTGAAGGGGATGGGCGCGTTCGTTCACGAGGCGGTCGCCGTCGATCCGGCCACAGGCATCGTGTACCTGACCGAGGACGACACGCCGAGCGGCTTCTACCGCTTCGTGCCGAACGTCAAGACGCGCCTGGCCCAGGGCGGGCAACTGGAGATGCTGAAGATCGTGGGCGTCTCGTCGGCCCGGCTCTATGGCAATCCGGCCAGCGCATCGCCCGCCTTGGTGCCGAACGGCACCACCTACGACGTGGAGTGGGTGCCGATCGCCGAACCGGAGAAGGTGTATTCCACCGGCACCACGGGCGACGGCGTATTCACCCAGGGCGATGCGCTCGGCGGTGCGGGTTTCGCGCGAGGGGAAGGCTGCTGGTACGGCAACGGCGTCATCTGGTTCATCTCGACCAGCGGCGGAATCACCGGCAAGGGCCAGGTCTGGAAGTACGATCCGAGGGCCGAAACGCTGACGATGGTCTACGAGTCGCCCGGAGCCGGCACGCTCGACAAC
The DNA here is from genome assembly GCA_050741055.1 of Burkholderiales bacterium. Classification (GTDB taxonomy): domain Bacteria; phylum Pseudomonadota; class Gammaproteobacteria; order Burkholderiales; family WYBJ01; genus WYBJ01. Next base: position 7,239 of record JBOIEI010000639.1, read on the forward strand.
CCCGACAACGTGGCCTGGAGCCCGCGCGGCAGCCTCATCCTGTGCGAGGACGGCGGCGCCGCGATCCAGAGACTCCACGGACTCACTCCGAGCGGAACGATCTTCCCATTCTGCGAGAACCAGGTCGTGCTGAACAACTTCAAGGGCTTCAACGGCAGCTACCGCGACCGGGAGTTCGCCGGCGCGACGTTCCACAACGAATGGCTGTTCGTGAACATTCAGACGCCCGGGATCACTTTCGCGATCACCGGACCCTGGGATAACGGCGCGCTCTAGCCGAGAGCAGGGAAGACCTGCGTTCGACTTCGAAGGCGAGCCCCGCCGGGCGCGGGGCTTTGCCTTCGCCTCGGACCGGGCAGGCGAGCTTCGGACGCACGAGGCGAATCAACCGTAAGCATGCCGGGACGTAGTCGAGCACCTCGGCAGCATCCGCGCCGCTATTGCCCCATTTGTACCGCCGACTGGCGAGCGGATTGCGCCATCTGCGGAAGCCGCTATGGGGCTTCGTTGGCGAAGGAGGGTGATGGGATGGATCGGATGATTGCGTATCGCATTCGGAAACTTGGCGATTCGTGGCAGCTGCAGTCGCCCGCTGACGGCTCTTGCATCGGCGTGTGCGAAGACTTGACCTTCATGCTGCGATCGGCGCGCAGCCTAGCCGAGGTGCGCGGCCGCGAAGTTTAGCTGTTCGGTGCTGCGGAACGGCTCGTTGCCGTTTTCATGAACTCTTCTCGTCCGGTGGTTGAAGTGCCTGACGCCGACGGAGTCGCCGTCTGAGCCGTTGCAGAGCGAACAGCCTGAATACAGGGGTCAGGAGGCTATTGCACGCGCAAGCTGGCGCCCGATCGGTTCCTTGCGCTTGGTGCTGGCCCTGGGTTCCTCGGGTTTGTTGTTGCCACAAGAATGTCATCGGAGTGCAACGCTGGACAGCTATGTTGCAGTGGCAGCGACGACGGGAGCGCACTCCGTCTGAAGTACCACGACGAACGAGAGTTGGTGTTACTGCGTCGGCGTGCGAGCAGTGCGAATCCCGATTTTCTCGAGGATGGTGGTGCAGGACATTCGCTTCAACAAAGGGACGATTGAATGCCCAGCCGCGTAAGTCCATTGACGTTCACGCGTATGAAGCGTCAGTTGAAGCTTCGGGTCGCCGCGCGGCGAATGCTGCAAGATTGGCAAGAGCTGTCGTCCGCGACCGCAGTGCCGCATGCCCGGCGTAGCTTGCATCGGGTTCTGATCGTGCCAAGCGATCCCTTCACTTTGGTGGGGGCGAAAGGAGACGAAGCAATGATGCTCGCTGCGATCGACCAGCTGTCCACGCGCGAACCCGTCGTGCAGGTCGGCGTCCTTACAGCCACGCTCAGCGCCAGTGAAGCCGCCCGCTCTCTCGGATTCACTCCTCTGCAAGTATGGAACGGACCGCTCTCCCT
>JBOIEI010000640.1:0-3786 GCA_050741055.1 Burkholderiales bacterium
TTAGGCCCAGCGCGAACGGGCTCCTCTCCTCATAAGCCGGTCGGACCGAACAACATCGCATCCTGTCTCCATTTCCACATCGACCGTGGTCGTGCTCGATTGCGGCCATGCGCAGGGCTCGATCGCGAGCGTTTGCGCGCCATCATGTAGTCACTCGTCCGGCTGGCTCCGTACGCCCCGCCGCGAGCTTGCTTTGACGTGGCAAAAAACCGGAACCTCGCTGGGTAGGTCAAATCAAATTTTCTCGGGCAACGAAATCGTGAGCGTTAACGGAGGCTGAAGCACATATGGACAAAGTGAAGATCGCATCTGCGGCAGGTTTGATTGCAACCCTCGTGATCGGTTCGATGCTGCTCATGAACAATGCCGTTCATGGCTTACCCAACATGGGCATCGGCAAGATGCTGGCAGCGCTGCTGGGAGAACCGAATCACGTCTTTTACGGGTGGCTCGCGTTTCTCGTTCTCGGTATCTTCATTTGCAGTAACCTGTATGCATTCCTCGCACCGAAGATTCCTATCCAGTCTTTTCTGGTCAATGGGCTGTTGTTCGCGCTCGCATGCTGGCTGATCATGATGGTCGTGCTCTGGCCGCTCGCAGGCGCCGGTCCGTTCCTGCTCGATCGAGGTCACGTCCAAGCTGCTGTTACGCTGGTGCTGAGTCTGGTGTACTGGCTCGTCTTCAGCGTGATCTATCGATGGCTGTGGGTACCCGCCAGCCGCAGCAACAGGGAGCAGGTCAAGGCATAAAATTCGGCCGCTAGAGCGAGCGCCCGTATCTGTGTCACACTTGGCGCTCGTGTCGGCGGCTCGACAGCCTGGGACTCCAACGCGTTAGCGGTTCTGCGCAGGCATTCTGCGAGCATCTGCGCAGCGAGCTCGCAAACTGGCGTAAGGTGGTCAAGGAAGCCGGCACCGGTACGACGAACTGAAGCCTGACCACCGGTGAAATCTGGATCTGACGAGCTTCGCCATTCTCGCTGCGGCCGCCTTTGCGGGCTCGCTCGTGCAGGCAACCTTCGGCTTCGGGTTTGCCATTCTCGCCGCGCCGCTGTTCCTCGTGAGCATGGATTCGACCGGCGCCATACCCGTGCTGGCGGTCCTGAATCTCGCGGTTTCCGCGGTCGTTGCAGCACAGATATGGCGCCAGGCCCCTGGCAGGCTTCTGGGACTTCTGTGCGCAGCTAGCGTTGCCGGCTTTCCGATCGGCCTTGCGCTTTTCCGCGGCGCCGATGTCTCCGACCTGAAGCTCGTGACGGGCCTGGTCATCATGATGTTCGCGCTGGTGCTGCTCGCCCGCGAGCGCGGCCACATCGCGCTGAATCGACCTGGCATGGAGGCGAAGGGGCCTTCCTGGCCGATCGCGCTCCTCGTTGGCGCACTGTCCGGAATCATGGGCGCCGCGCTTGCGATGCCGGGCCCGGTCGCCATGCTCTACATTTCGACCATCCGGCTCTCCAGGGATCAAAGCCGGGCCCTGTCGCTCGCATTTTTCAGCTTCGTCTACGCAGCCGTCTGTCTTCTCCATGCCTGGGATGGCGCACTGACTTCCGAGCGCGGTTGGCTTTCGGCAAAGCTCTTGCTCGCCGTACTCGCTGGCGCAATTGCCGGGCAGTGGCTCTCCCGGCACGTCCCGGAGGCACGGTACCGGCAGCTCGTTCTCGTCATACTGTTCGTCGCCGGGCTCTACGCCGTCTTGTCGATTTGAGCTTCCGCGGTTTCCGCTTGAAATGGGTCACGTCTCGATGCGCGTCGAAGCCTGCGATCACTGCGGCGCGATGCCCACGCTCTTGATCACCTTGTTCCACTTCTCGTATTCGACGCGAATATGGCGCCCGAGCTCTTCCGGACTGCTGCCGATCGGCTCGACGTTGTAGGCGGCGAGCCGCGCGCGCAGCTGCGGCGTGCCGAGCGCGGCGACGAGCGTTCGATGAAGCTGTGAGATCGCAGGCTTCGGTGTACCCGCAGGCACGACCGCCGCATGCCACGCCGTGCTCTGGAAGCCGGGGAAGCCGGCCTCTGCGCCGGTGGGCACGTCGGGCAAATTCGCGCTGCGTTTTGAACCGCCAGTGATCACTGCGCGAATGCGCCCCGCCTTGAGATGCGGGATGGAACCGGAATAGGTGTTGAGCAACACTTGAATCCGGCCGCTCACGATATCGGATGCCGCCTGACCGATGCCCTTGTAGGGAACGTGCACCATATCGATCCCGGCCACGCTCTTGAAGAGCTCACCGGTGAGGTGCAGCCCGCTGCCGATCCCACTGCTCGCGTAGTTGAGCTGCCCCGGCTTGGCCTTGGCGTAAGCGACGAAATCCTTCACCGACTGGATAGGAAGCGACGTCGACACGAACAGGATGATCGGCGAGCTTCCCACCAGCGACACCGGTGCAAGATCTCGGAACAGGTCGTAACCGAGCTTGCGGTACAGCGACGGCCCGATCGACAACGGTCCCAGGTTGGCGTACAGGATGGTATGACCGTCGGGTGAGGCCTTGGCGACGATCGTAGTGCCCACCGTCCCGCCCGCTCCGCCACGATTATCGATCACGATCTGCTGCTTGAGATTACTCCCCCAAGGCTCGACCAGGGAGCGCCCCACCGCATCCATCGAGCCGCCCGGCTCGAACGGGACGACCATGCGGATCGGCCGATTCGGGAACGGCTGGCCGAGTGCCGCCGCACTGACCACGAGCGACAGGGCAAGCGCACAGGACGACACCAATCGCGTCATTGACTTCTCCTCCAGGTCAAAGCGGAAGGGATTACTTCAAGCGTGCTTCCAGCCAGTCTGCAACGTAGTCGATGCCCACCTGGCGGTTGTCCGCCTGACAATGCTCGAAACCGCCGTCGTCGCGGGTGAAGATCTTGAGCGTCTTGTCTTTCGATCCCACGGCGCCATACAACTGCTCGGCGACATCGCGCGTGACCAGCTTGTCTTCCGCGCCCATCGTGATCAGCATGGGGGAGGTGATCTTGTCGGCGACGCCGCGCAAGGTAAACTTCTTCAGCTTCTCCATCGCGGCGCCCATGTCCGGGACGCCCATCACCCACGGCAGCTGGAAATGCGACGTCGCGACGCCCTTGCCGTCCTTCTTCATCGCCGCCCAGCGCTTCTGCCAATTGGCGTGATAGTCGTAGTGCGGGCCCCAGGCGATGCACGCCGCATAGCGCTTCTCGAACGCGGCAACGCGCGGGGCATAGTAACCGCCCGCGCTATACGCGCCGATCGCGACGCGCGCGGGATCTACGTCGGCGCGACTTGCGACGTATTCGTATGCGGGCGTGCCAGCGGCCTCGTAGTCGTAGCGCGAAGCGATGTTTCGCAGCCGCAGCGATTCGCCTTGTCCCGGACCGTCGATGGCGAGGGTGTGGATGCCGCGAAACGCGAGCTCGACACCAGCGAAGAGCACGCTCATCTCCTTGCAGTTGTCGAGTCCGTCGAACAAGACCAGCGTGGGCGCGCGTCCCTTGGCGTGCGGCGACTTCATGAAGTAGGCAGCGAGCGACCTGTCTTCATAGGGGACGTCGATACGCTCCACGTTGGGATAGCGACGCGCGAGGCCTTCGTGCGCGCAACGCAGGCTCTTGCGATAGGTGTCGAGCTTCTTCTCGCCCGGAGCCACCATGCGCTCGGCGGTGTAGTAGTAGTTGCCTGCGCGCAGATAGCAGTTACCCGCCGTGGCGTGCCTGCCCTCGGCCGCCGCGGTGTCGGCGAATCCTTCGATCCGGGCCGCGAGGGCGCACCACTCTTCCCACCAGGCGTCGTCGGAGTGCGGGCGCCGGT
>JBOIEI010000641.1:0-4208 GCA_050741055.1 Burkholderiales bacterium
CGCCGAAGTGTGCCGGCGTGTGTTCGGCGTGCCCGCCGGCTAGCGCTGTCGACACCAAGATCGTTCAAGCCCGCGCAGCGGGCAACGCCGCTTTCAAGGCATCGTGGGGGCGGCCATCGTTTCACCCAGGGAGAGAGCACCACATGACTTCACACTCACGCCGGATATCGACCTCGGTCCGCCTCACGGGCGGCGCCGTCCTTCTCGCTGCGGCCGCAGCCTTCGCGCAGGACTATCCCGCCAAACCGATCCGGCTGATCCTCGGCTTTCCGCCGGGCGGCTCGAACGATGTCGTGGCGCGCATCGTCGCACCCAAGCTCGGGGAGTATCTGGGAACACAGGTCGTGGTCGAGAACCGGCCCGGGGCGAACGCCACCATCGCAACCGAGTATGTCGCCAAGGCGACGCCGGACGGCTACACCATCATGCTCGGCAGCTCGAGCCCGCTCGCGATCAGTCCTTTCACCTACTCGAAGCTCGGCTACGATACGCTGCGCGACTTCGTCGGCATTGCCCAGATCGCGCTCACGCCCGAGCTCGGTGCGGTGCATCCCTCCGTTCCGGCGCGCTCGCTGAAGGAGCTGGTCGCGCTCGCGCACAGCCAGCCAGGCAAGCTCAATTTCGCCTCGTCGGGCAACGGCGGCATGCCGCATCTCGCGCTCGAGCTCTTCAAGAGCCTCGCCAAGATCGACGTGCTGCACGTGCCGTACAAGGGCGCCGGCCCGGCGGCGATCGACCTCATCGGCGGCCATGTCGAAGGCATGATCATCGATTTCCCGGCGCTCTATCCGCACGTCAGGGCGGGTAAGCTGCGGGCACTCTTCCTTGCCGCCGACAAGCGTATCGGCCTGCTGCCCGACATCCCGACCGCGGGCGAGGCCGGCTATCCCCAGCTGATCGCGGTGAACTGGTTCGCCATCATGGCGCCGATCAAGACGCCGCGGCCCGTCGTCGACCGGCTCCATGCCGGGTTCGCCAAGACGATGGCCACGCCGGAGGTGAAGGAACGGTTGCTGGCGCAGGGCGTGGAGACCGCGATGAGCCCATCGCCCGAAGCGTTCGCCAAGTTCCTGCGCGCGGAGCTCACGAAGTGGAGCAAGGTGGCAAAGGAGTCCGGCGCCCGCGCCGATTGATGGCGCGACAGTGCCTCGGCCACTTGCCTCGCCGCCCGACCGGAGAGAGGCGTGATTTCCCCTCCTCCAAAAAGAGGGTCGGACGCGACAGTGTCACGGACGGGGCGGAGATTTACCCCACCGTCGAGCAGCAATTGAAGCGATGAACTTGCCGCCCTATGCACATCGTTACATGAACCTGCGAAGCCTTTCCTGCAGCGGGGCTGGCAACGAAGTCTTGATGATCCGAGGTGTGAATCCGGATAGCCGTCGCAGGAATCTGCGGGAAAGATTTGGCGGGCGGGTGCTATCTTCGTAGAACTTCCGGTTGTAGCCCTGTAGCCACCAGTCGTTACCGTACGGGTTGATCGCAGGCTGATCCGTTCTGGTGAGGAAGGCCGTCTGCCCGATAAGCTCTCGGAACTCGAACATCGAATCGGCGCGCAGGATGTCGAGCATTCGAGCGATAGAAGGAATATTGACGTCGTCGATGATTAAGATGCCGCCTGCCGCAAGATGCGGATAGAAATAGTAGTACTCGATATCAGGAAACGGGTAACCATGTGGCCCGTCGATCAAAACTGCCTGCAAGTCTTTCTCGAACAGATGCTGAGGAACTGTACGCTGAGTGGGTCCTTCGACGAACCTCACCCGCTCCGCACGAAGTAGCGATGAACACTTGGTTTGGCTCAGGCTCCTGCCATTATCAAGGGAGAACACAACATGATCGTCGGAGAGATGAGAGAATAAGAGAGTCGTCCGGCCGACGCCGGTTTCCGCGGTTCGCCGAAAGCCCCCACACTCTTCGCCGTACCGTGCGATTGCAAGGAGGACATCCAGGCTCACCGAGCCTGCCTGATGCCAGTCCTTCGGAAGGCTTGCGATTTGATCGATAATGGCGAGCGACTCTCGCGTCATCGTCCTTCCTTTACGCAGCGCCGTTCGCCCAGACTACTGCAGTAACGATCCTGCGACAAGCCGGAGGCTTCATTCATTGTGAGGCAACGGCTACGCCAGGTAACAATTTGGGTGAGGCAATGTTGTGGTCAGCGCCAAGTGAAAACCACACCACCCGCCTTCTTCGCCGGCGCCCATCATGCTAAGAGAAGAATCTAAAGCAAAACCCCGGCTCACTCTCATGAGAGGAAACCATACCACCCCGGCGCTACGCGCCACCCCTCCTCCTGAGAGGAGGGGAAAACAAAACATTCGCCTCCTGACAAGGAGGGGCGGGACGCGACAGCGTCGCGTACGGGATGGTCCGTCGGAAACGCGGCAATCGAAACCATAGCACCCCCGCGCTTCGCGGACCTGACCCGATGCGATGCAGCGCATCGGACGTTCGCCGGCTCGGATGCAAGCAGTTGCATCCTCCTAAACCCCGGCTCACTCTCATGAGAGGAAACCACGCCACCCCGGCGCTACGCGCCACCCCTCCTCCTGAAAGGAGGGGAAAACAAAACCTTCCCCTCCTGTGAAGGAGGGGCGGGACGCGACAGCGTCGCGGACGGGGTGGTCCTGATCGGTGAAGCGCGCCCGCGCGCTACACCTCGCCGAAGTGAATCCGCCGGTAAGGCGCCGACGCAATGCTGTCGTCGACGTGCAAATCCCACAGCTCCGCCTGCCCGGCCTGCTGGTGCGCGGCGAAGAGCGCCTTGAATCGGCCCAGGCCGGTGATCTTCTCGCCGCGCAGGCCGAAGCCGCGCGCGATGGATGCGATGTCGCCACGGCCATGCTTCGATTCCTGCGGATCGTAGCCCTGCGCCCGGAACTTGTGCACCTCGGCGCCATAGCCGCCGTCGTTCACCGCGCAGATGAGCATGCGAATGCCCTGGCGGCGGATCGTTTCCAGCTCCTGCGCATGCATCATGAAGCTGCCGTCGCCTTCGATCAGCAGCACCTTGCCGTCGCCGCGCGCCGCCGCGACGCCGATCGCAGCGGGGAACGCCGAGCCGATTGCACCGAAGTCGTTGAGCACGTGCACCTGCTCGGCATGGCGCCCGTAGAAATGAGTGACCACGATGCCGGCAAAGTGCGCGCCGCCGCTCACGACCGTCCAGTCTTTCGGGATCGCGGCATCGAGCTCGAGCATCGCCGGGCGCGGATCGACCGTGCCGGGAGCGACCAGGAACTCCTTCGCATCCGGTCGCGCCGCCATCTGCGCGATGCGATTCGCGAGCATGGGCGAGCGCACGCCGGCGGAAGAAAAGTCGCGCTCCGCGAGCTTTGCGAGCACGGCTTCGGCCGTCGCCTTGGCGTCGGCCCGGATGTGCAGGTCGGCGACGCGCAGCCCCTGGTACAGCCCGCGCGGGTTGATGTCGATCTGCACCGTCTTCGCATTCGGATAGAGATAGCCCGCCTCGGTGGTGTAGTGCCCCAGACCAGCGCCGACGCCGATCAGCAGGTCGCACGCAGCGAATTCCTCGCGCGCAAGCGGGCTGGCATAGGCGCCGGCCACGCCGATGCCGAAGCGGTTGTGATCGAAGAGTCCCTTGGCGAACAGCGAAGTCGCCAGCAAGGCACCGCAGCGTTCCGCCAACGCCTCGAGGCTCGGCCCTGCCCCCGAGCGCACCACGCCGCGCCCGGCGAGGATGATCGGGCGGCTCGACTCCATGATCAGCGCAGCCAGCTTGTCGACCAATACCGGATCGGGCGCCGGCCGCTGCGGCGTGGGCATGAGCTCGGTGGAGGGCGAATACTCTGCGCCCCAGGGAAACGGCGCCTTCTGCAGATCCATCGGCACGCCGAGCACCACGGGAAGCCGCTCTTGACGCGCGGTGTAGAACGCTTCGCGCACCGTATCGAGCATCCGGTCGACGCTCTTCACCGCCAGGTAGCGCGCGCCCGTCGCGGTCGCCAGCGGTCCCAGCTCGAGCTGCTGGACGTACCAGGCGGCCGAGGTCGGCGAATCGCCCGCGAACACGACCATCGGTATGTTGCCGCGCACGGCGGTCGTGAGCGCCGTCATGATCTGCGTGAAGCCAGGGCCGCAGGTGACGGTCGCCACGCCGACCTTGCCGGTGTGCCGGGCATACCCGTCCGCCATGGCACAGGCACAGTGCTCGTGGCGCGCATGCACGACGCGCACGCCGTGCT
>JBOIEI010000642.1:0-3593 GCA_050741055.1 Burkholderiales bacterium
CCAGGTGTCCAACCTGGCTGTGGTTCGCTTCGCCTCTGGCGCCGATTTCGACACTTTTGCCCGCTTAGCCTCAGGGCAGGTATCGAGATTTCTGCGACGAACCTCGGGCTCAGGACACTAACGATAGCCTAAATGGAAAATCAGGCACACGCACTGGCGGCCGGCCTGTTCACCCTGGTGCTCGTCGCGGCGCTGGTCGCGGCCGCACTGTGGCTGCGCGGCGAGCCGATCGCGCAGGACCGCTATATCCTGCACACCCGTGGCGTGGTGAGCGGGTTGAACGCGCAGGCGGACGTGCGCTATCGCGGGGTCGAAGTCGGCAAGGTGGATCGCATCCGTTTCGATGCGGCCGATCCGCGCACGATCCTGGTCGATATCTCGGTGAGTCAGGGTACGCCGATCACTCGCGGCACCTATGCCGAGCTGGCCCCCCAGGGCATCACCGGGCTGTCGTACGTCCATCTCGAGGACGACGGCAGCAGCAGCGCGCTGCGCGACCCGGCCGATGCCGAGCAGGCGAGGATCGAATTGCGGCCCTCGTTCCTGGAGCGCGTTACGGGCTCGGGCGAGCAGGCGATCGGGCGCATCGCCGCGGTCGCGGCCAAGCTCGAGACCTGGCTCGATGAGGAGAACCGGCAGCAGGCCATGCGTACCCTGGCGGCCTTCGAGCGTGCAGCGCAGGACGTAAGCGCCGTTTCCGCATCCATGCAGAAGAGCGCGCAGGCGGTGCCCGAATTGGCGAGCCGCGCCGGCAAGACGCTCGCGAACGCCGATGCCTTGATCATGGACTTGCGGGGGCTTGCCACCACGCTCGACGAGCGCAGCCGGACGCTCGAGCGGGTGGCGGCGAGCGCCGAGCGGATCGGCGCGTCGGTCGAGCAGGTCGCGCGCGCGGGCGATACGCTGGTTTCGGTCGCGGGCAACGAAACGCTGCCGCGCGTGCACCTGTTGCTCGACGACCTCACGCGCAGCTCGCGCAGTCTCGAGCGGCTGATCGCGGAGTTGAGCGCCAATCCTTCCAGCGTGGTATTCGGGCGCGCCGCGCTGCCGCCCGGCCCGGGCGAGCCCGGTTTCGCGCAGGGAGCGCTCCGATGAAGCGCCGCCACTTCCTGGGTGCCGCCCTTCGCGCCAGCATCGTTTCTGGCGCCAGCATCGTTTCCAGCGCGAGCATCGTTTCCAGCGCGAGCATTGTTTCTGGTGCGAGCATCATCCTCGGTGGTTGCACGCTGGCACCCAACACGGTGCAGCCGGCGCTGTACGACTTCGGCATCGATCCGGCGCCGGCGCCGGCGCAGCCGCTTCGTTCGCGTGTGGCGCTGGCCGAGGTCTCGGCCAATTCGTGGCTGCAGACCCAGGCGATCGTGTATCGGCTGGCGTATCGCGATCCGGCGCAGTTGCGTCCTTATTCGCTCAGCCGCTGGGCTGCACCGCCGGCCGAGCTTCTCACGCAGCGGCTGCGCGACGCGCTGGGGCAGGCTGCGCGCAACGGTTTCAGCATGGTCACCGAAGGCTTGTCGGCCGACTATCTGTTGCGCGTGCACCTGGAAGCGTTCGAGCAGGTGGTCGATACGCCGACTGCGAGCCGCGCGCTGGTGCGCATGCGGGCGCGCTTGAGCAGCGCGCAGCGCAAGCCGCGTGCACAGCGCCTGTTCCAGTCCGAACGGCCTTGCACGAGCGTCGATGCGGCCGGCAGCGTGCACGCGCTCAAGGCCGCCGCGGACCTGGCGATCGTCGAGATGGTCGACTGGGTCGCGGCCGAAACGGCGTAGCGGGTGTAATCGCCGGTTCGCGTTTTCGCGAGAACGCGGCTGAGCCTGCGGCTCAGCTCGCCTTGCGCAGCTGCTTGATCTCGGCCGTGCCGCCCTGCACCGCGTCGAGCTGGCGAAAGATCTCGGTTGCCTCGGCGGCGATGGCTTGTGCGATGCCGTCGAGCATGCGCCTGCCTTTGTCCACGGTCGCGTGCTCCGGATTGCCGTACCAGCCGGTCGGGGCGATGGTGCGGATGTCGGTCAGCACCGGCTGGTATGCCCGCGTGCGGCGTAGCCTATCCCACTTGCGTCCGTGCGCATGCTCCGACGAGTGCTCGATGCGATCGAGATGCACCAGATCAGGCCGGCAGGCGAGCACGGCGTGCGCCTCGATCTCGCCGCCGTGGGTGAGGCCGCCCATCTCGTTGCCGAACATCTCGGCCGCCACGTAGCAGGCCTGCACGGTCAGCACGGTCATACCGTGTTCGCGGTGCAGCGCCTCCGAGGCGATCGCCAGCGACGGGATATTGCCTTCGTGCCAGTTGACGATCAGCAGATACTTCGCGCCGTGGCGCGCGGTGGACACGCATACCTCGGTGAGCAGGCGCATGTAGGTATCCGGCGTGAGCGTGATCGTGCCCTCGAACGGCATGTGCATGGGCGTGACGCCGAACGGACACGCAGGCAGCACCAGGCCGTCCATGCGCCTGGCCACTTCTTCGCCGATCGCGATGCTGGCGAAGATATCGGTGCCGGTGGGCAGGTGCGGGCCGTGCTGCTCGACGCTGCCCGCGGGCAGTATGACGAGCGGGTTGTGCTTGAACTGGGCCGCGATCTCGGGCTGGGTGAGCTCGATGAATTGCCGGGTGGGCAGCATGGGGACCTCCGTTCAGTCGGGCTGCGTCGTTCAGTCGGGCTTCGCCGTGGCGCCGGCCTGGCGCTCGGCTTCGCCGATCACGTCGGCCAGCTTCACCAGGCAGCCGTTGTTGTCGATGGAGCGCAGCGCCGCGTTCACCACGGCCACCGCCACGACGCCGTTGTAGGCGGAAAGCTCGGGCGGCTGGCCGCCGGTTGCGGCCGCGGCGAACATCTCGAGCTCGTCGGCGAACATGTCGCTCGCCGGCAGCGTCAGCATCTCGCGCTTGCCGTAGCCATCCTTGCCGCGCTGGATGTAGAGCGTCGAGGTTTCGTGCAGGCGGCCCGGCGTGTCCCAGGCGCCGAAGTCGACTTCGTAGTGCATGAGTCCCTTCTGGCCGAAGACGCGAATGCAATAGGTGCCGGGCGAAGTCCAGGAGGTGCCGACGTAACCGAGCTTGCCGTCGGCGAACTTGAGCACGCTCATCGATTGGTCGTCGACCTCGGCGCCGACCGGCGAGAGCTTGGAGGCATGCGAAGAGACCGCCTCGATTGGTCCGCCCAGGCAGTGCAGCGAATCGAAGATGTGCACGGCGAGCTGCGACAGCGGTCCGCCCGGCGCTTTCGCCTTGTACCAGCGCCAGGTCTGCGGTGTGAGCTCGAGCGCGCGCTCGTTGGAGAAGTTGCCTTCCATGAAGACGATGCGCCCCAGCTCGCCGCTGTCGATCGCTTTCTTCATGAGGCGCGTACCGGCAAGCAACCGCGCCGAATGCCCGACCACGATCTGGACGCCGTAGCGCTGGCCGAGCGCGGCGAGCTTGATGCCGTCGACCAGCGTATCGGCGATGGGCTTCTCGGTATAGACATGCTTGCCCGCCCGGGCGGCCTGCTCGGCAATGGGCAGGTGCTGCTCGTTCGGTACGGTGAGGATCACCCCCTTGATGTCGGGGTTGGCCAGCATCGTCTGCAGATCGGCAACGCCCGGGACAC
>JBOIEI010000643.1:0-2287 GCA_050741055.1 Burkholderiales bacterium
GTCGAGGTCCTTGCGCAGGAGCTTGGGCGTGAACGTGACGTGAAAGTCGAGGTTCACCAGCGCCGGCGTCTTGTAACGCGTGAACATCGAGCCCATCACGCTCTTGTTGAGAAAGTCGAGAAACGCGTGGCGCTTCATGCCCGCTTTCTCGGCGAGTATCGTGATCTCGCACAGGTTCTGGATGACCACCCCGAGCATCACGTTGTGGCAGATCTTGGCGATGCGCGAGAGCTCGCCGTCGCCGACATAGGTGACGCCCGAACCGACCGCGCTCAGGTACGGCAGTACGGTGTCGTAGGCATCCTGCGGGCCGGACGCGACGACGGTGAGCTTGCCGGCCTTGATGACTTTGGCATTGCCGGAGACCGGCGCGGCCAGCAGCTTTACGCCCCGCTTCGTCAATTCGGCGCGAATCTCGGCCGACTCCGGGATCGAGATCGAGGTCGAATCGACCACGATCTTCGGCGCCTTCCCGCCCGACATGACGCCGTTGGGCCCGTACAGCACCTCTTTCACGTCCTTGCCGGCCGACACCATCGTGAAGACGATGTCGCACGCGGCGAGGTCGGTAAGCTTGTCGACCACCTTGGCGCCGTACTCCTTCAATGGCTCGGCTTTGGCGCGCGTGCGGTTCCATACCGAGAGATCACAGTCCGTCTTGGCGAGCAGCTGCGCCATGGCGTAGCCCATACGGCCGATGCCGATCCATCCGAGCTTGTGCTGGTTCATGCGGGACTCCGTCAGTTCATCGTCATTCCCGCGCAGGCGGGAATCCAGAGCGGATCAACCTTCTGATCTCCTGCTTGCGCGGAAGGTCGCTTCCGTCACGGCAGAGCTCGGCTGCGATTGCCGGAAACCGATTGTCGCCTTCTCAAACGATATCGTCGACCCACGCGCGGGTCTCGACGATCCGCTTCAACTCCTTGAGGAAAGCCGCCGAATAGGTGCCGTCGACGGCCCGATGGTCGAACGACTGCGCCAGCACCCCGACCGGACGCACCGCGATGCTGTCGCCTTCCGGCGCTTCCATGACGACCGGACGCTTGCTCACCCCGTCGGTGGAAAGAATTGCGACCTGGGGCGGGTTGACGATGGGCGCGGTGATGAGCGTGCCGAACACGCCCGAGTTCGAGATCGTGTACGTCGGCTGCGACAAGTCGTCGGGCTTGAGCTTATTGCCTCGGGCTGCGAGCGCGAGCCGACGGATTTCGCGCGCCAGCGCCGGTACGGTTCGATCCTGTGCATCCCGGATTACCGGAACCACCAGGCCTTCGTGGTTCAGGTCGACCGCGATGCCGAGATGCACGCGGCGCGAAACGACCAGGATGTCGCCGTCGATGCGTGCGTTGAGCTGTTCGTAGCGCTGCAACGCCTGGCACACGGCCCAGGCGAGGAAGGGCAAGTAGGTGAGCTCGAAGCCTTCGCGCGCCTGCCACGCCGCCTGCCTGGCGCGGCGCGCCTGCTCGATGCGCGAGTAGTCCGCCTCGACCGCCTGCAGCACATGCGGAACCACTTGCCAGGCGCGCGCCATAGCCGCGGCGGAGCGGCGGCGGATGTTGTTGAGAGCGACGACTCGTTCGCCGTCCCTCACCCCCGGCCCCTCTTCCGGGGGGAGAGGGGAGAAAACCTGTGAGACTGCAGCCGGTGTTCGTGCAGGCTGCTCAGCCGCAGCGCCAGGGCCACGAGCGACCACGAACGGTACGGCCGCCTCGGGGGTCGATGGGGGCCGCCCGGCGGCTGCCTGTCGCGCCAGGTGCGCTTGCACGTCGTCGCGCGTCACGCGGCCGTCCCGGCCGCTGCCGCGGATGACCGATGCATCGAGCGCGTGCTCGGCGACGAGCCGCCGCACCACCGGTGAGAGCCTCTGCTGCGGGTCGCGTTGTGCTGCTATCGAGGAAGCAGCGCGAGCATCCGAAAATGTGGAGTTGTCATTCCCGCGCACGCGGGGATCCAGAAGCGAAGCCGAGCTCTGGGCTCCCGCTTGCGCGGGAGCGACCGACCGGGGGACGTCACTGCTCTCTCGAGTCGGCCCAGCCGCAGCGACCTGCTCGCTGGCCGACCGGACCACTGCGAGGCGCGTACCCACCTTGACTGTCGTGCCCGCGGGCACCAGCACCTCGGCGAGCACGCCAGACACCGGGCAAGGAATCTCGGTCGCTACCTTGTCGGTCTCGACGTCGAACAGCGCCTCGTCGGCCCGCACGCTTTCGCCGATCTTCTTGTACCAGTTGGTGACCGTTCCCTCGGCGACCGTTTCGCCGAGCTGCGGCATGAGGATGTCCATGAG
>JBOIEI010000644.1:0-1785 GCA_050741055.1 Burkholderiales bacterium
GTCGTCGCCCATCGACGGCTGCGCCCGCGTCGAGGCGCGCGGCGCGGGTTGCACCGGTTCCAGGGACAGCTCGCCCGGAGCGGCCGGGCGATCGCCATCGTCCGCGCCCGTTTCGCCGTGCGTCGCGCCCGCCGCCTCGCGATTCTTGGCAGCGTTCTGCAGGGCCTTCAGCAATAGGCTCATGGCGTTGCCGGCGCGGCGGGGATTTCGGTCGGAGCCTGCATCTGCTGCGGCAGGAACCGCTGGTAGAACTTCAATTCGTCGGATTGCAGCGACGGGTTGGTGATGACCGTGGGCTTCAGGAAGATAACCAGCTCGCGCTTGGTATTGCGGTTGTCGCGAAAGCGGAACAGCTCGCCCACGCCGGCGAGATAATCGGCGCCCGGAAGCTGCTCGCGATTATGCCGGATGTCGTCTTCCATGAGGCCGCCGAGCACGACGGTCTGGCCGGTCCCGACCTGCAGCACCGATTCCATCTCCCGGATCTGTACTTCCGGCACCAGGTTCTGCACCTCCAGCAGCGGATTGGGGTCGGGCACGAAGCGCAGCACGCGAGACACGGTGGGCCGCACGGTCAGCGTGACGCGACCGTTCTCGTTGATCTGAGGCGTCACGCCCATCACGACGCCGACCGAAACGGTCTTGGCCGTGGTATTGATGCTGATGTTGGTCTGCACCTGGCTCGTGACCGTGGAGGAGCTCACCTCGAAGTAGACGACGTTGTCCACCACCTTGAGGAGCGCCGTCTGGTTGTTCATCGCCATCAGCTTCGGGCTCGACAGGACACGCGTATTGCCGAATTCCTCCAGCAGGCGCACGGTGGCCGATATGTTGCCGATGCCCGAATCGGGGTTGACGTAGCCGACCCGGAACTGGTTGTCGCCGCTTTGCGTGAGCCCGGTGCCGAACCCGGACAGCAAGCTCTGGGTCAGGCTCAAGCCGCCGGTTATCGGCAACCGGCTCCAGTCGATGCCCGCCTGGTAGGCATCGGACAGGCGCACTTCCACGATGGTCGCTTCGATCAACACCTGGCGGTGCACCGCATTGAGCACGCTGTCGATGTGCTGGCGAACGAGATCGTGCTGGCGTTCGGTGGCGAGCACGCTGACGGTTCCGGCGATCGGATTGACCACGATGCTTTGATCGACATCGCCAGGGATGTCGCGCGGTGGGGTGTTTTCGATCACCTTGTCCAGCATCGACGGGGCCGCGGCGCCCGCCCGCGCAACCGCTTCGGCCTGGGCGATACGCTCGTCGCGCGCCGCTCGCAGCGCCTCGCTGCGAGCCGCCTTTTCTTCCGCCGATTGCGCGAGCGCATGGGTGGAAGACAGGATGTTGCGGATGTTCTCACGCAGCACGGTCCAGAAGTGATTCTGCGACTTGGTGTTCACCGTGGTCTGCGATTGGTTCGTGCCTTGAGCGCCGCCTTGTCCGCCGCCACTCGTGCTCGGCCCCCCCGTGATCGAGCCCGATACGCCGATGCGCGATTCGCTGTCGCGCTCCATGTTGACGTAGTTGACTCGATACGTCTTGAGATACGGCGTGTCGGGCTGCACCAGGATCGTGTTGCCCTCGTAGCGCACGCGCATGTTCACTTGCTTGCTGATGCGCTCGAGGATCGCCGGCAGGGTCTCGTTGATCGCATTGAGACTGACCAGCCCGGTGAGCCCGGGATGGATATCGATGTTCTGGCGCGTATCGCGCGCCAGCGCGACCAGCAGCTCCTTCACCGGGACGTCGTTGACGACAACGCTGTAGGTGGGCGGCTTGAGCGTCGGCTTGGGC
>JBOIEI010000645.1:0-3094 GCA_050741055.1 Burkholderiales bacterium
ACCCGGAGCAGGCGCGCGAAGCCGCAGTAATTGGCGTGTTCGCATGCGCCGTCGCCGCGCCGCGGGCACGAAGCGCGAGAACCTTCGATTGGATCGGTAAAGCCCGCAGGCTCATTGCGCCGGCACCGCGATCTCGACCAGGTTCTGGTCCGGGTCGCGCACATAGACCGAGCGGATGGCGCCCATGCCGCCGCTGCGAACGACCGGACCGGCGACAATGGGTACGTCGTGCAGGCGCAGCCGCTCGATCACCTCATCCAGCGGAACTGCGGCAATGAAGCACAGGTCGAGCGAGCCCGGCGTCGGCGTGCGCGCCTTGAGCGTCGCCATGACAGCGGGTTGATGGACATTGATCTTCTGCGTGCCGAAGCGCAATGCGATTCGGCCCTCGGCGTAACGCTCGAGCGCCATGCCGAGCACACCGACGTAGAACGCGAGGCACTTGGCTTCGTCGCGCGTGGTGAGAACGACATGATCGATGGCGGCGATCACTTAAGTCGCGTGCTCCTGCAGGAGGGGCTGATGCCTATCATAGCTCCGATCGATGGCAACGATGCAAGCACCAATGCGCGCGCGCCGTGTAACCGCGCACGGACCTGTGCGATCCACGCGTCGGCTGCGCCTTGTGCGTTAGAATCGCCCGCATGCC
The DNA here is from genome assembly GCA_050741055.1 of Burkholderiales bacterium. Lineage (GTDB taxonomy): Bacteria > Pseudomonadota > Gammaproteobacteria > Burkholderiales > WYBJ01 > WYBJ01. The sequence goes on from JBOIEI010000645.1 coordinate 650, forward strand.
CCCGTAGCTCAGTGGATAGAGCTACCCCCTCCTAAGGGGTAGGTCGGACGTTCGATTCGTCTCGGGGGCGCCAATTCGAACCGCAACGAATGGCGTTCGTCGATCGACTCATCCTGCGCGTCGCATGCGCGCTGGCCTGTGCCACAGGCAGCGCAGCGCATGCCCAGGCCGCGCCCGGCGCAATCCTGCACGCCAAGGTCGTCGCCTACGGCAGTGCAAGCGCCTTCGCCGTGCTCGATCCCGCGCAGAAATTGAAGCGAGTCAAGCTGACGGGCGTCGACGCGCCGGAAAGGAAACAGCGCTTCGCGCAACAGGCGCAGCGTCTGGCCTCCGACTATCTGGGCGCAACACCGGTCGCCATCGCCATCGACGCGGTCGGCGACGATGACCGCGTCCATGGCCGCGTGAGCATCGACGGCCGCGATCTCGGTCTGGTGCTGCTCGAGGCCGGCCTCGCCTGGTGCGACCCCGACGACAGCCCGCGCCTGCCCGCCGCATTGAAGGGCGCCTATGCGCACGCATGCGAGCAGGCGCGCGGGCAGCGCCGCGGCCTGTGGCAGGACGCGAACCCGGTGCCGCCGTGGGAATATCGCAAGATTCCTCGGTTCGATCCGCCGCCCGGCCGCGCGGAGTCGAAGCATTGCCGGGAAATCGGCTACCAGACGCTGCAATGCGACGACGGCACGCGTTACCGCGGCGTCGGCAGCCGGGTGATCGGCTCGGACGGCACGGTCTACACCCGGCGCGGCAACACGGTGAGCGGCAGCGACGGCAATCGATTCGAGATCCAGGGCAAGACGACATATGGGAGCGACGGCAGCGTGTGCCGCGCCCGCGGCAGGCTGGTCGAGTGCCGTTGAATCGTGCCGATCGCGCGCGCATCCGGCGCTTTTTCGATGCCGCCGGCATGGGAGCGCATCGTGCTGGTGGTCGCGACCGGGCTGGTCTTCTATCGACGCACCCTCGACTAGCGATGCCCGACGCGAACGCGGGTGACGCCGTGCAGCGACGCCATTGGTAGCAGGCCCAATTTACGGACACCGTGCGCGCTGGTACTCTGTTTCGCAGGCACGCGACTGCCGTGCAATCCGGGACACCGATAGCAACGACGACTCATGTTCAAGTGGCTCGCGAAGCAATTCAACAGAGACGACGACGATCCCGAATCGCTCGCATCCGAGAAGGGGCTGGAGAACTTCATCGCCGCGGTTCCGGTGACGGTCCCGGCACGAACGGTCGAAGCGCTGGGCGAGCCGTTCGAGAGCGCGCGCAGTCTCGAATTCGAACCCGACCCGTTGCGGCGGGCGCTGAAGCGCCTGGATGAGCGCGCACAGGAGCCCGTGCAGGCGGTATGGGAGCGCCTGTTCGAAGACGAAAACGGACGCCACATCTCCGACGGCGCCTGGCTCGTGCTGGCGCGCTACTTCCGCAACGTGCATGCCGGCTACGACGTGTGGCTCGCCAGCGTCCGCAGCCGCAGCGAGCCTGGCGAGCTCAGCGACGAAGAACGCGGCGACGCCGTACTGATCGCTGGCCGCGCCATGGCGGCGCTCGGCCGCCACAAGGCGCTCATGCGCATGCGTTACCGTGACATCGATCTCGGGTATTGGGACCGGTTGCACGCGCTGGCGGCCTGGAGCAGCGCCTTCGGCGGCAGCAGGACACTGCTCGAGCTCTATCCTCGCAGCGGCTACCAGAGCAGCATCGAGCGCGAATACCTGATCGCGCTGGCATACGACGCGGCGCCCATCTGCAACCTGCTGCCGGCGCAATTGGTCGGCCTCGATGTGCTGCTGCGCCGTCTGGCGACGCATTTTCAGTTCGCCGATTCGTACCGCGATACGGCGCCGTTCGTGATCGAACCGGAACGCGAGCCCGGCGTGCGGCGTTCGCTCAAGGGCTTGAGCGCGCGCCCCGGTCAACGCTTCTTCGGCATCGGCGGCGCCTATGCGCAGCTCGCGGCGCTGCGCAAGCAGGCTGGACGCGAAGTCCCGGACTGGATGGCGCATGCGCATCTCGATCCGGCCTCCTACCGCAGCCTGCTCGACCTGCTGCTGCAGCACTGGTCGTCGCAGCCGCCGCAGCGCCAGCACCGGCGCGATCGCGTCGAGGCCGAGGTGCTGGTGAGCCGGGGCGTGGGGCAAGTTCGCCGCATGATCGCCGCCAGCGAGTACGCGCAGGCGGGCGGCCTCCTGAGCTACGAGGACAGCGCGCCCTACGATCACAAGCTGTTCGCCAAGATCCGATTCGGCTCGGTCGAGCAGCGGGCCGCCCCGCAGCCCGCGCAGGGCATCGAAGCGGCGCCTGCCACGCCGCTCGAGACCCTGCAGAAGTTCGAGCTCGAAGGCGACCGGCAGATGACCGAACGCTGGACGCTGACCGACTCGAGCGCGAACGGCTTTGGCGCGCTGGCGTCCGCGCACGGCGGCTGGGCGCGCACCGGGA
>JBOIEI010000646.1:0-6867 GCA_050741055.1 Burkholderiales bacterium
GTGATCCGGTTCGCGCGCTCGCTGGCCAGAGGGCGAGCGTCCGATTGATGGATTGCGTCCATGGCCATCCGCGGTGCCTGCATGCCGATGCGCACTGCAAGTGAGGGAGAAAGGCTGCGCCGCATGCATGCACCTCAAAGCCGAAGGCTCAGTGGCCTTCACGCCCTATGGATCATCCTGCCGGTGCGAGGCGAAGCGGCCGGCAAGTCGCGCCTTGCCGCCGTGCTCGACCCGATCGAGCGCATGCGGCTCAACCGCAAGTTGTTGCGCCGAACGCTGGACGCGATCGAACACTGGCAAGGCAGTCTCGCGCATTGCATCGTCGTGAGCCCTTGCGCGCGCACGCTCGCGGCGGCGCGGGCACGCGGTGCGGTCGCGCTGCGCGAGTCCCTGCCGCGACGCGGCTTGAACCGCGCGGTCTTGCTTGGGACGAAGCTCGCGTCACGGCGCGGCGCGGGCCGCGTACTGATCCTGCCCGGCGATCTGGTGCTGCTCGGTCCTGCAGCGTTACGCGCCATGGCGCGTGCGGCAAGCCTCGGTGCGCGCGCGGCCATCGCGCCCGATCGCGCCGGCAGCGGGACCAATGCGCTGCTGCTTCCCGCAGGCACGCGCTTCGGCTTCGCCTTCGGCACCGACAGCTTCGCGCGTCACGTCGAGGCCCTGCGCGCACATGGCTATGTTGTGAGCGTGCGCACCGACCAGGCTTTGTGCTTCGACCTCGATACGCCGCGAGATCTGGCCGATTGCTCAGGAAACGATAGCGGATAGGGATACACAGAACTTCATCAGAAAAATTCGTATGCAGGCCACGATGCTTGTATCGTCACGGCTCTGCCGGGACGAGGAGAGCGTACAAGCGCCTTGGCAGCTGCTTGGCGAATCACACATAGGAGAAACGAGGATCATGCAAGTGCGTACAGCAAGCGTCGCGGTTGTGGGCGCGTTGATCGTGGGCGGCGTCGTGCAGGCGGCCGAATCGAACTATCCCACCCGGCCGGTCCGGATCATCGTGCCTTACCCGCCCGGCGGCTCGACCGATCCGACCGCGCGCCAGCTCGGTCAGTGGCTGTCCGAGAAGTTCGGCCAGTCGGTCGTCATCGACAACCGCCCCGGCGCGGGCGCCACACTCGGTCATGCCCTGGGCGCGCAGGCCACCCCCGACGGCTACACGCTGCTGCTCGGCACCTCCGGCGGGCTTGTGACCGGTCCGGCATTCGGCACCAAGGTATCCTACGATCCGGTCAAGGACTTCACGCCGATCGGGCTGGCCGTCGACGTTCCGTTCCTGCTCATCGTGCATCCGAACGTCACCGCGAAGAACGTGCAGGAGCTGATCGCGCTCGCCAAGGCACAGCCGGGCAAGATATCGTTCGGCTCGCCCGGCATGGGGACGCCCAATCATCTCGGTATGGAGCTTTTGAAGAGCATGGGCAAGGTGGAGTTCGTCCACGTTCCCTACAAGGGCGGCGGACCGGCGCTGGTGGATTTGATGGCCGGGCGCATTCAGGCGCTCTTCGGCGGCATTCCGTATTGCGCGCCTGCCATCAACAGCGGCAAGGCGAAGGCGCTGGCCGTGGGCCACCCGACGCGCACCAAGCTCTATCCCGACGTCCCGGCCGTGGCGGAGCTACTGCCGGGCTTCACCAACACCACCTGGTACGGCTTGCTGGGACCGGCGAAGATGCCGCAGCACGTGGTCAACAAGGTCAATGCCGAGATGAAGGTCGCGTTGGCCGATCCGGAGTTTCGCAAGCGGCTGGAAGCGCTCGGGCTCGATCCCGTCTCCAGCACGCCGAAGGAATTGCACGACCGCATCCGTAACGAGCTGGCGCGCTGGACCAAGGTGATCAAGGAAGCGGGAATGGGCGCGTCGAGCTGACGAGTCATACCCGCGTCGCAGGCTTCTCCGGGCAGCGCCGGTAGCAGGCGAGCGCAATGAGCAGCGGAGCCGATAGCGCGCCGAACATCGCGCGATAGGCGATCTCTCCGATCGCGCCGTCTGCGCTTGTCAGCGTCTGAACGATGGCGCCGGTCAGCACCTGGAGCGAGGCCGCGCCGAACAGCACCGCACAGTTCACGGTGCTGATGCCGCGCCCGATCAATCGGTCGGGATAAAATTGCCGCCCGTGGGTCGCGATCAACACGCTGTAGCCGCCGATTAAACCCAGCAACGTGAGCAGCAAGGTCGCGGTCGTGAGGCTGGGACGCGGCCATAGCGCGAGCACCGCGAACACGATCGAGCTGGCCGCACCGCCGAGCACGATCGAGCGCTTGGTGCGCGCCGTCCAGCGATCGAGCAGGGTGAAGCCGAGCGCGCCGACGATAACGCCGATCGCCATCCAGAAAAGGGCCTTGCCGCGTCCTAGCGTATCCAGGCCGTGCACATCGCTCAGGTAGGGCCCCGCCCACAGTCCGATGATGCAGCTGGTGGTTCCCCATGCGAACCAGGCCATCATCATGAGCCGCCAGATGCCCGGAATGCGCAGCACTTCCATCACGCCGGCCGCGCTTTGCCGCAACGTCTCGCGCGGCCGGGTGTGGAAGTCGTGTCCAGGCGGCGCATCGCGCACCAGCGTATAGACCAGCACGGCGAGCAGCAGGGTCGCGACCAGCAGCGCGACATAGGCCCCGCGCCAGCCGAACCAGGAGGCGACCAACGCCATCGGCACGGTCGAGACGAGGTTGCCGAGCTGGCTTGTCGCCATGATGCCGCCCGCGATGGTGGAGAAGTGGCGGGCGTCGAACCAGCGCACGCAGGCGACGATGCCGGCCATCACCAGCACCGCGCCGCCCATGCCCATGAACGCGCGTGCGAACACGAGCCCGCCGACGCTGTGCGCGGCGCCGAACAGCCCCGCGCCGATGCCCGAGAGCACCAGCATGATCGGCATCATCACGCGCGTGCCGAAGCGATCGAGCAGGATGCCGCCGGGAATCTGTGTGAAGGCGGAAGCCAGAAACATCGCGCTGGTGAGCGCGGCGAGCGATGCCGCCGACGCGTCCAGCTCGCGCATGATGTCGGGCGCCACGACCACGTGCGCGTTGCGAAAGAATTGCGCCGTCATGGCGACCAGCGCGGCCATGACGACGATCCAAACGCGCTTGCGCTCGAGCGCGGCTTGTGAGGCGCTGGCGATCAGGGTGGCATCGTGGACATACGCCGGGGAGGCGTCATTCCCGCGCACGCGGGAATCCCGTTGCAGGGCCGGACCGACTTGTCGTCAACCGGCCTTCCTGGACTCCCGAGTCTGTGGGTGGTCGCTTCCGCTACAGCAGAGGGACGGCAAAGTCCAATTCCGACTTGTGCTATACGATGGCCTTCGCCGAGCGCAGCGCGGCAAGCTCCGCGCCGTTGTAGCCGACCGCCTTCAGAACCTCGTCGGTGTGCTGGCCGATGCGCCCGGGCGCCCGCTCGATCGACGCACCGCCGTGCGCGAACCGGAACGCGGTCAACGGCACCGACATCGGCTTGCCGACGCCGTCCATGGCTTCGAACCGATGCAGCAGCCCGCGATGCCTGACCTGCGGATCTTCCACCGCCTCGCGCAGCTCGCGCACGCGACAGGCGGGCACATGGCGGCTCTGGAAGAATTCCTCCCATTCCGCCGCCGTCTTCTCCTTCATCTTCTCGGCCACGAACTTGTACTTCTCGTCGAAGCGCTCGTAGCGCTCCTTGAGGCTGTTCTTGTTCGCCTCCTCCGGGTTGCCCAGCGCCTCGAAGAAGCGCTTGTGCTGGCGGGCGTTGCTGGCCGCGATCTGCAACAGCGACCCGTCCTTGGTCTCGTAGGCGCATTGCGGCGCGAAGCGCAGGATGTTGCCGTTGCGCTTCGGATGGTGGCCGCTGTGCAGGTAGTCGGTCATGTGCGACGCCTGCAGGATCATGGCGACATCGAGCATTGCCATATCGATGTACTGGCCCTTGTTCGTGCGCGTGCGCTGGAACAGCGCCGTGGCCAACGCGAATGCGCCCGTCGTGCCGGTGGCATAGTCGATCACCGGCGAGCCCGCCTTGATGGGGCCGGATGTCGGCGTCCCGGTCGAAGCCGTGATGCCCGAGGTCGCCTGGATCGCCTGGTCGTAAGCGGTCATGTAGCCGCGCGGCCCGTCCTGGCCGAACGCCGTCATCGACGCGTAGATGAGCCGGGGATTCAGTTTCGACAGCTCGTCGTAGCCCAGGCCGAGCGACTTGAAGGCGCCGGGACGATAGTTCTCGACCAGGATGTCGGCCCACTCGGTGGCGAGCTTCTTCAGCGCAGCGCGGCCGCCCTCGGTCTTCAGATCGAGCGCGATGCAACGCTTGTTGGAGCCTTGCGTGAGAAAGCCGGTGCCGAGCCCGAGCTTGTTCAACTCCATGTCGGCGCCGGACTCGCGGCTCTGGTCGGGCGCATTGGGATCGTCGACCTTCACCACATCGGCGCCGAGCACGGCCAATTGATACGCAGCGAACGGTCCGGCCAGGACGTGGGTGCAGTCGAGGATCTTGATGCCTTCGAAGGGTCGCATGGTGGTCTCCACTGATAGTGACGCAGGCCGCGGAGATCGCCAGACTCCATGGGGCCTGCGCATCGATTAGGGATGAAGCCGCAGGATAGCAGAACTGCGTGCTCGCTCACCTCGTGACAAGGTGGGACGGGATGCGACAACGTCGCGGACGCGGTGGTGTCGCGCGACCGAGAACCACACCACCCCGCCTCCTTCGCCGGCACCCACCTCGTGCGGGGAGGGGAAGCACACAACTGCGATGGCTGTTTCGGCTCAGCCGAGGTGCTTGCGAAAGAAGTCCACACTCAGCGTGAGCGCCCGATCGGCATCGGCCTTGCGATAGGGCTTGCCGCCCTTGCGCGCGAACGCATGATCGGCGTCGGGATACTTGTGGATCGTCACTAGCGGATTCGGCGACAAGCGCCGTTCCAGCAGATCGTTCACCTCGGCCTGCACCCAGCGGTCCTTCATCGCCATGTGCAGCATGAACGGCCGGTGCAGGTTGGGCGCCTCGCGAATGTTGTGTTCGATGTAGGTGCCGTAGTAGGCGACCGCGCAATCGATGTCGGTGCGGCAGCACATCAGGTAACAGAGCTTGCCGCCCAGGCAGTAACCCACCGCGCCCACTCTTCCGTTGCACTCCTCGCGTGCGAGCAGGTACGTCCAGGAGTCCTCCATGTCGCGCACACCCAGGTCGTAGTCGAAATCGTAGTAGAGATCGAACGCCTTCTTCACCTGCTCGGGAGCGTGGTCGGAGAGCTCCACGCCCGGCTCCTGGCGCCAGAAGAGATCGGGCACGAGACAGACGAAGCCGGCCTGCGCGAATTCGTGGGCGTGATGGCGCATCGTGTCGTTCACGCCCCAGATCTCCATGATGGCGATGATCGCGCCGGCGGGCGTGCGATCGGGGATCGCCAGATAGGCGCCCATTTCGCCATCGCGCAGGGGAACCCGGATGCTGCTCGATTGCATGGCGTAGCCCTCGTTGGTCGGCGAAGGATAGCATCGCCGCACGGCGACTTCCTTGCTGCGAAACGACGCTGAATCGGCACTGTCGCCCGGCAAGAACCGTCACGTCATCGACGGCGAGGCGAGCACGCTACGCAAGGTCTCGTAGCCGACCGGCTTGACCAGATGCGCATTGAAACCGGCAGCGAGCGTGCGCGCCCGATCGCTGTCCTGACCCCACCCGGTCAGGGCCACGATGAAGATGTCCTTGCCCCAGTCTTGCTGGCGAATGGTGCGGCAGACGTCGTACCCGTTCATCCTGGGCAAGCCCAGGTCGAGGATAATGAGGTCCGGCCTGAAATTGCGTGTCTTCTCCAGCGCCTCGATGCCGTCAGCTGCCATTTCCACTTCGTTGCCGTCGAGCCGAAGCAGCGCGGCAAGGGATCGGACGCTGTCTTGCACATCGTCCACGACCAGCACGCGACGCATGGCGACGGCATGGGGCTGGGAGGGCTCGGGCGCATGCGCTGTCGCGCTCGGAGCGTGCACGACCGGTAGGCGGACACTGAGCTCGCTGCCCTTGTCCAGGCCGGCGCTATGGGCCGCTATGGTTCCGCCGTGCATTTCCACCAGCGAGCGCGCCAGTGACAGCCCGATCCCCAGGCCGCCCTCGGAGCGAGCGAGCGCAGGCCGGGCCTGCGAGAACATCTGAAACAGGTTTGGAAGCTGCTCGGGATCGATGCCGATGCCCGAATCCGAGATGCGGATGCACACCTCGTCGCCTTCGAGGGCGGCCGTCAAGGCGATGCGCCCGTCGGGTTCCGTGTACTTGGCGGCGTTGTTGAGCAGATTGGCGAGGACCTGGGACAGGCGCACGGCGTCCCCGTGCAAGTGAATCGGATCCGATGGCAGCGAGACGGTGAACTGCTGACGGATATTGGGCCGGGAAGTTTCGACCGCCTGCTGGACCACCCGGGTCAGTTCCACCGACTGGCGGCGCAGCGCGAGCTTGCCGCGCGTTATGCGGCTGACATCGAGCAGATCGTCGATCAGGCGCACCATGTGATCGACCTGCCGATCCATGATGTCCTGCACCGTGCGCACGGCCGGATGGTCCACGGCGCTCAGTTTGAGCAGCTGCACGGCATTTCGTATCGGCGCCAGCGGATTGCGCAGCTCGTGGGCGAGGGTGGCGAGGAATTCGTCCTTGCGGCGGTCGGCTTCCCGCAGCGCCTCGCGTGCTTCCCGCGCGTCGGTGATGTCGATGTTGACGCCCTGCATCCGCGTTGCGGCACCATCGGTGCCCTGATCCACGCGGCCGATGCAGGCAATCCAGCGGATCGCACCGTCGGTTCTGCGGATGCGAAATTCCTCGTGGAAGTCGCCGCCACGGGCGACGATCTCTTCGAAAATCCGGATCGCGCGCGTCCTGTCCTC
>JBOIEI010000647.1:0-3182 GCA_050741055.1 Burkholderiales bacterium
GTTTCCGGGTGATTGAGGTTGTTGGGGATGATGGCGCGGCCGCGCGCGACCTCGGCACGCACGAACTCCGGGGTGATCTCCTCCGGAATCGCGGCGCCGAACGACTCGCCGCGATGCTGGCGCGTCATCAGCGCGGCAAGCTTGGCGCCTTGCGGCCCCGACGCCTTCAATGCTTCCAGATATTCGCGCCGGCGCAGATTCTCGCGGATGGCGATGTACTCCATTTCCGGCGTGACGATGCCGCGGCGCGCATAGTGCATCTGCGAGACGTTCATGCCGGACTTGGCGCGGCGCGGCTGGCGCTTCAGGTTGAAGCGCAGCTCGGCGAGCTTGGGGTCGTTCAGCCGCTCGAGGCCGTATTTCGAGGTCGGCCCCGCGAGCTCTTCGGTATCGTCGCGCTCCAGGATCCAGCCCGCGCGCAAGGGCGCCAAGCCGGAGCGGATGTCGATCTGCACGCCCGGATCGGTGTACGGCCCGGAGCAGTCGTAGACCCAGATCGGCGGATTGTTCTCGTGCCCGAACATGGCCGGCGTCGCAGCCTGCGAGACTTCGCGCATGGGCACGCGAATGTCGGGCCGGCTGCCCGTCACATAAACCTTGCGGGAATTGGGCAAGGACTGGATCGCGGCTTCGTCGACCCGTGCCGTTGCACCGAGAAACTTTGGATTCGCATTCATGCGCTCGCTCCTGTGATCGCGTGCTGCTTGAGGGAGCGAAGCCGGGGTCTGACTCCAGCGCCACGCTTCCCTACGACGGTATTACCCGCATCAGGTTCGAAGGGTATGTCTCACCCGGGTCGCGCTTGCGCCCAGGACCCCCAACGTGTCCGTCCAAATTAGCCCAAGCGAGCCCCGAATGCAACATGCTGCATGAATGTCCAGCCCACTCGAAGGCGAAGCGACAGCTTCGGTGCCTGTTAAACGCGCCGAGCGAGCGCGGGTAAGGCCTGTCCGAACGCGGCCGTCGAGCCGAGCCGCCCTGCCAAATGATGCTAAACTCCGGGCGACCCCCGGGGGAAACACACGCGTGACGATGGATTTCGAGCAGGCGCGATTCAACATGGTCGAGCAGCAGATTCGCACCTGGGACGTGCTCGATCCGACGGTGCTGGAGCTGCTTTCGACCGTCCGTCGCGAAGATTTCGTTCCACCGCAGTTTCGCCAGCTCGCATTCGCCGACATGGAAATCCCCCTCGGCCAAGGCGAATGCATGCTTGCGCCCAAGCTCGAGGCGCGCCTGCTGCAGGAAGCCGCCTTGCAGCGCGACGACCAAGTGCTGGAAGTGGGCACCGGAAGCGGATACACGGCGGCCCTTGCCGCCCGCCTCGCCAGGCATGTCTACAGCGTCGAGATCCTCCCCGAGCTCAGTGAGCAGGCGCGCAGGAAGCTCCAGGCGCACGGCATCACGAACGTCACGGCCGAGGTCGGCGACGCCGCACGAGGCTGGGCTTCGCACGCGCCGTACGACGTAATCCTGATTACCGGCTCGCTGCCGCTGATTCCAGAAGCATTCGAGCATTCGCTCGCGCCTGGCGGACGCCTGCTCGCCGTGGTGGGCGATCCCCCGGTGATGAGCGCACAGCGAATCCGGCGCACTGCCAGCGGCGGATTCGCCCGGGAAACGCTGTTCGAGACCTGCATCAAGGCGCTACGCAACGCGCCGCAGCCCGAGCGCTTCGTGTTCTGATCGCGATCGTGGCGCCGCCGTCCAAGCTGCACATGATCGCGCCCGGATTGCTCGCAGCGGCGTTGGCTTTACTCTCGCTTTCGGCCGCTGCCGCCGATCTGCTGGAAGTGTTGCGCCGGGCCCAGTCGTCCGATGCCACCTACGCGGCGGCACGAGCCTCATGGCAGGCGGCGCAGGAGAAGATTCCCCAGGGTCTCGCGCTGCTGCTGCCGAACGCCTCGATCACCGCCAACACGCAATACAACGACCGCGAGCTGGATTTCCGTAACGGGATCAGTCAACCCGGCAAGTTCAACAACAATTCCATTGCCGTCTCCGTTTCACAGCCGCTGTACCGGCTGCAGAACAAGATCCAGTACGATCAGGCGAAGGTCCAGGTCGCACAAGCCGATGTCCAGCTGTCGCTGGCGCTGCAGGATCTGATCCTGCGCGTGGCGCAGGCCTATTTCGACATCCTGCTCGCGCAGGACAACGTCGAGCTGGCGCGAGCACAGAAGATCGCCATCGGCGAACAGCTGGCGCAAGCCAAGCGCAATTTCGAAGTCGGCACCGCCACCATTACCGACACACACGAGGCGCAGGCGCGCTACGACCTGGTGACCGCACAGGAGATCGCGGCGCTCGCCGAGTTGGAAGTCCGCAAGCGCGCCTTGCAGCAGATCATCGGGGCCGTGGCGCCGCCGATCGCGCCGCTCGGTCCGAAGCTACCCCTGGTGCCGCCCGATCCGAGTGTCATGGACACGTGGGTGGAAATCGCGCTCGACAACAGCCTCCAGGTTCAGATCCAGCGCGCGGCCGAAGAATTTGCCGTGAAGGAAGTCGAGCGCAACCGGGCTGCGCACTATCCCACAGTGGACATGGTGGGCTCCTATACCGACGCGGGCACCGGGTCGGGCAACCAAGGCGGCGTCGGCTTCGATACCAGGCAGGCGGCCATCGGGCTGCAGTTCGCGCTGCCGTTGTATCAAGGCGGCGCGGTCAATTCGCGCGTGCGCGAAGCCATGTCCAACCTGGAGCGCGCGCGCCAGGATCTCGAAAGCGCGCGCCGCGCCACCGCACTCAACACGCGCCAGGCCTTTCTCGGCGTCACCAGCGGAATTGCGCAGGTAAAGGCGCTGGAATCGGCGGTGATGTCGTCGCAGAGCCAGCTCGATTCCACGCGCCTGGGTCAGGAGGTCGGCGTGCGCACCGGGGTCGACGTGCTCAACGCCCAGCAACAGCTCTATTCCGCCCAGCGCGATCTGGCGCAGGCACGCTACAACTACATCCTGAACAAGTTCCGGCTGCTTGCGGCCGCCGGCAGCCTGGACGAGGAGGATGTCGCCCGGGCGAGCCAGTCGCTCGCGCGCTGATTATTTTTTCTCGACTGCGCGCGTTTACCCGGGCGCGCTTCGCTCTCCCGCCGGGGTGAGGACGGGAATTCGCGGACCATAGCGGCGCGAGCTTACCGGGCGAGGGGCGGCGACATGAGACTTCCCGGGCGAGGGGCCCCACGC
>JBOIEI010000648.1:0-5199 GCA_050741055.1 Burkholderiales bacterium
GCTGAAGGGGGCGCCGCCCCCTTCAGCTTTCACTTTTCGCTATTCACTCGGTCCAGCACAAAGGGCGACGCTCATCCCTTCACTTTTCACTCAGTCACGCCGCCTGCTGCAGCAGGGCCATGCGCGCCTGATCGGCTGCCTTCTTGGTCTTGCCGGCGCGCGAAGGCACGCGGCAAAGCCCGCAGACGAAGTTGTTGTACAGATCGAGCGAGTGCACCACGAAATGCCCGCCGCAGCGCGTGCAGGGCGCCGTTTGCAGCAGCTTCGCGTCGAAGAAGCGAACCAGGCTCCAGGCGCGCGTGAGCGAGAGCACCGGCTCGAGCTGGTGCGCCTGGCAATGTTCGAGGTAGAGCTTGAAGGCCTTCAACGTCGCCTCGATGCCGCGGATGTCGGCATGTGCGTGCAGGTACTTGAAGATATCGATGAACAGCGATGCATGGATATTGGGCTGCCAGCTGATGAACCAGTCGGTCGAGAACGGCAGCATGCCCTTGGGCGGGGAGACGCCGCGCACCTCCTTGTAGAGCTTGAGCAGCCGCTCGCGCGAGAGCGTGGTTTCGGCTTCCAGCAACTGCAGCCGTGCGCCGTGTTGAATGAGGTCGATCGCCAGCTGGGTCTGGCGCGCTTCGTTGACGAGACTCTTGCCGGCCATGATCGTGTCCCCTTTAGGCTGCAATCGGCTCGGCCTTCTGGCCGGCCATCAGTACGGCGGCGTGCGAAGACGCCATGATCTTGTCCTTGACGTAGCCGGAGAGCATGTCGCCCAGCACCCGGTTGTCGAAGCGGAACCGGCACAGCAGCATGTTGCCCGCTGCGATCTTGAGCATCTGCGCGGGCGTGAGCGCTTCGATCAGCTCGGCGGCGTCCTTGGCGATGCCGAGGCGGAACAACGCCGCGGCCTTGTCGTCCTTGATCATCCGTTGCGCCAGCAGCAGGTAGGTAAGGTTCGTTTCCCGGATCTCGTTCAGCAGTTGCGAATTATCCATTTGGGTCTCCGTCGTTCCTGGTTTGCGCTGCACCGAATTGCAACGGTTCGCAGTGTGCCGGTGGAAACAGGGCGGCTTAATCGGTCGTATTCCGAAAATTGAGGGGTCGCGAGCCTTACTGGCTGTAGGAATTTTTCCTACATGCCCGTCAGGCGACGAAATCTGGACGCGAGCCCTTGAGCGCAGGGAGAAACCACGCGCTCCAGCGGTTCTCCGGGGAAAGCCGCAGCGATCGCCGCTACCGCACTCTGTCGGGAAAGCGCGACACCCGTGTCAGCAAGGCGAAAACTCGTCGCTCAGGCCGCGGGCAGGAGCCGCCCGGCCGCACGCACGAAATCGACCAGGGCAAGGGGCGGCAAGGGCTTGCTGAAGTAGTAGCCCTGCAGCCGGTCGCAGCCTTCGGCGCGCAGGAACTGCACCTGCTCCTCGGTCTCCACGCCTTCGGCGATCGACTCCAGGTCCAGATTCTTCGCGAGCGAGATGACGGTACGCACGATCGCGGCGTTGTGACCGTCGCGGGTGCAGTCGCGCATGAAGGACTTGTCGATCTTCAACGTGTCGATCGGAAAGCGTCTCAGGTAGGCGAGCGAGGAATATCCGGTGCCGAAGTCGTCCACCGAGATGCACACGCCCATCGCCTTCAGGGCGAGCAGCGTGGCGATGGTCGCATCGGCATCGTGCATCAGCACCGTCTCGGTGATCTCGAGGTCCAGGCACCAGGGCGGAAGGCCGGTCTGGGCCAGCGCTGCGGCCACGATCTGCACCAGGTCGCACTGGCGAAACTGCACCGCCGAGACGTTCACGGAGACCTTCAGCCCGCTCAAGCCCGCGTCGTGCCAGCGCCGCGTCTGCGCGCAGGCCTCCAACAGCACCCAGTGGCCGATCTCGCCAATCAGCCCGGTCTCGTCGGCCAGCGGAATGAACTTGTCCGGCGCGATCATGCCGCGCAGCGGATGGTCCCAGCGCACCAGCGCTTCCACCGCGGTGATGCCGCCCGACGCCAGATCGATGCTCGGCTGGTAGTGCAGGACGAGCTCGCGGCGCTTCACCGCATGGCGCAGCGCGGTCTCCAGCTCCAGGCGTTCGGCCGACGCGTTGTTCGGATCGTGCACGTAGAACTGGAAATTGTTGCGGCCGTTGCGCTTGGCCAGGAACATGGCGTTCTCGGCATTGACGAGCAGGCTCGCGATGTCCTCGCCATCGCGCGGAAAGCGGCATACCCCGATCGAAAGCGTGAGAAAGAACTCGCGCCCGTCGAGCTTGAACGGCTGCGTGAAAGCCTCGATGACGCGCTCGACCAGAGCCTGCGCCTCGGCCTCGCTGCCGGCCGAGCAGTCGAGCAGCGCGAAATCGTCGCGGCCCATCCGCGTCACGATGCCTCGCTGCGACACCGCACTTTGCAGCCGCCCGGCGACGTGTCGCACCAGCAGGTCGCCCACGGCGTAGCCGAACGTGTTGTTGATGCGCATGAAGCGGTCGACGTCCAGGAACAGCAGCGTCGCGCCGCCGCCTGCGGCGCTTTCGGCCAGCAACCGCGCCGCCTGCTCGGAGAAAAGTTGCCGGTTCGGCAGTCCCGTGAGCTGATCGTAGTGGGTAACCCGGTGCAGCCGGTTCTCGGCCCTGACCCGTGCGCGCGCCTGCGCGACGGTCTTCATTTCACGCTGGATGACGGGCAACAGCCGGCGCAAATTGCCTTTCTCGATGAAATCGTGCACGCCGTTGGCCATGGCCGTCAGCGCCGCGGTTTCGTTGATGGTGCCGGAATAGATGATGAACGGGATGTCCTTGCCGCAGTGGCGCACCAGCTCGAACGCCTCGTCGGAGCTGAAACGCGGCATGGCGTGATCCGAGATCACGAGATCCCAGTCTTCCTCGCTCAACGCGGCGCGCAGCGCTTCCGGCGTATCGACGCGCTTGCAGCAGACTTCGCCTGCCGCCTGCTTCAGCTCGTGCGTGAGCAGCAGCGCCTCGTCCTCGGAGTCCTCGACGAGCAGTACGCGCATGCCGTTCATGGCTCTTGCCTGGACGGGCTCACCTTGCATGACACGCTATCCCGAGCCGATCACGCACTGGCGGCGACATGGATCGGCGCCGTGCTGCGCGGACGGTAGACGCAGATGCGGTTGCGTCCGGCCTGCTTGGCGGCGTACACGGCCTGGTCGGAGGCCTTGATCATCGCATCCGGGGTCGACATTCCCGCATCCATGGCCGCCACGCCGATGCTGATCGTGAGCGTGAGCGTCGCGGAGCCGAGCGGGATGCGCATCGCGCCCACGGCCTGGCGCAGGCGCTCGGCGCACTGGCCGGCGGCCGATGCATCGCTATCGGGACACACCACCAGGAATTCTTCGCCGCCGATGCGGCAGATCACATCCTGCGTGCGGGCGCCGTGCTTGAGCGTGTCGGCCACGCGTTGCAGCACCAGGTCGCCGACATCGTGGCCGTGGGTATCGTTGATGCGCTTGAAATGATCGACGTCGATCAGCATGCAGGCGAGCGGACGGGCACCGCGTTCGGCGGCCGCCCATTCCTGCTGGATGCGATCCATCGCGTAGCGCCGGTTCGGTATGCCGGTGAGCGGATCGAGCAGCGCCGCATCCTGCAGGCGGCGGTTGGTCATGGCGAGCTCGGCGGCGAAGCGGCGGATTTCCTCCCGGTCGGACTCGACCTCGGATTGCAAGCTGACCACCCGTTCCCCGGCGCGCAGGCGCGCCAGCAGCATCTTCGGATTGATCGGTTTCAGCACGTAGTCGTCGACACCGGCCTCGAACGCTTCCACCAGGCGCGCGTCGTCTTCGACGCCGGTCAGCAGGACCAGGTAGACGCCGCGTCCGATCTTGGCCTTGCGCAGCGCGCGGCAGAACGCCAATCCGTCCATCTCCGGCATGAGCCAATCGGCGACGATCAACTGCGGACGGCACTCCATGGCCGTGTGCAACGCCTCGCGCCCATTGGCGGCGGTGAACACGGTATAGCCGGCGTGGGTCAGCAACTTCTCCAGCAGCATCAGCACCGACTTGTCGTCATCCACCACCAGCAGGCGCAGTTTCTGCCGGCCTCGCGTCTCGGTCTCGACGGGCGCGCCGGCCGTGCCCGTCGCCTCGGGCGGCGGCGCCAGATCGGCGAGCGAGCGCACCGGCGGCAACGGCACTTCCAGCAGCTTGCTCCAATCGGCCCAATGGCAGATCGCCTCGTCGGCGATGGCGGCGACCTTGTCGGCGTCGAGTGCAATGCGCGTTCCGAGCAGGTACAGATTGGGCAGCAGCGTCGCGCGCGCAGCCTCGGGGGCGAGGCACAGATCGGCGAGGTAGGTTGCAAGATGGAGCGCGTGCGCGAGCACGAAACCGCGCGAGCCTTCGGCGAACTTTCCGCTCGCGGGATCCTCGTGGTAGAGCACCGGATCGACCAGCACCCTGGGCAATCCCCAGTCGCTCAGCAGCGACGCGGTGAGCTCGTTGTGATCGGTGGCGAAGGCCTGCTTCTCGCTGAAGGCGAGCTCGACCATCCCGCGCGAGCCGTGCGCATCGAGCAACTCGCTGTACTCCTCGGGATAAACCGTCGCCAGCGCAAGACAGCCGATGCGGCTCAGCAGTCCGAGCAGAAAACATTCCTCCGGCACGCCCACCCGCACCCGCGTGATGATGCCTTGCATGGCCAGCGCCGTCACCAGCGAGCGCGACCAGAACGCGTCGTAGTCGAATCCGTTGCACTTGCCGCTGCGGTGGTCGGAGACGAGCGAAAAGCCGAGCGAAAGCTGGCGCACGGTCGAAAGGCCGAGCACCACGATCGCTTCGGGTATCGCGGCCACCGGCCGGCGGCCGCCGAACTGCACGGTGTTGGCCGCTCTTACGATGCGGCCCGAAAGCGCCGGATCGGTCTTGATGGTGCGCGCCATCTGCGCATTGGTGGTGGCTTCGTCCTGGGCAAGACGCATGACGGTGAGCGCAACACCCTTCGGCGAGGGCAACAGGCCGCTCGCCTTGAGTTCCTCGAATCGCGACTTCTCGCTTATGCTCATCGAATCCTGCCTGACAGCGCGGCGCTTCAGGACGAAAGCCGGCGCACCCCTGAGCATCGGCTCGCAGCCGGGGAACTTGAGCCGCCCCTCGCGCCCAGACCCTCTGGGGCGCGGCGGTATTCCTCGCGCCCAGGCGCTCCCGGACGCGGCATACTTTTCGCGGCGCTTGGGGCGCGCTTGCGCGCGGCATACGCC
>JBOIEI010000649.1:0-3925 GCA_050741055.1 Burkholderiales bacterium
ACATCGAAGCGCGCATGGATACGGGCGAATATGTCGCGAACGCGCTCGCGGTGGCCGCGACGGGCAAGCGCCCGGACGGGAGCTTCGACCTCAAGCTCGACGCACCCAAGCTCACGCTCACCCGCGACAAGGTCGAGGGCGCAAAGCTCACCGTCAACGCGAGCTCGCGCGATGCGAACGGCAAGGTCGTCGCCAAGCTCACAGTCGGCAGCGTCGCCGGCGCCTACAGCGCCCTGAAAGCCGAACCGCTCGATGCCGACATCGAGGTGCAGGGCGCGGGGCGCGCATACAAGGCGCAGTTGCGCGGCGCACTCACCGCGAATCTCGACAAGAAGACGGCGGGCCTGAACTTTTCGGGGAAAGTCGATCAATCGAACGTCAAGGGCCAGGCAGCCGTAACGCGTTTCTCCCCGCTCGCGCTCACCTTCGATCTGGATGCCGATCAGCTCGACGCCGATCGCCTGCTGGGCCACACGCCTGCTGACCCGTCGTCCCCCCGTCAAGCGCCTGCCAGTTCACCGTCCGCCGGCCCGGCGCCCGCCGGTCAGCCACCTGCTGCGAAACAGACGAATGCGGGCGGCAATGCGGAAGACGAGACGATCGATCTCTCAGCCCTCGAGAACGTCGACGCGTCGGGCACCATCCGGATCGGCAAGCTGACGCTGCACAATACTCGGAGCGAGGAAGTGCGCGCCACGATCAAGGCGGCACGCGGCCGGCTCGACGTTGCACCCCTCTCGGCGCGGCTCTATCAAGGCACACTTGCCGCATCGGTTTCCGTGCAAGCCGCGGAAAATCCCGTGTTCACCGTGCGCCCGACGCTGACCGGCGTCGCGATCGGCCCCCTGCTGCGCGACGCGGCGCAGATCGACACCCTCGAAGGCAAGGGCACTGTTCGCGCGGACCTCACGACTCGCGGCGCCACGGTGCAGGCGCTGAAGAAGGCGCTGAACGGTACTGCGTCGGTGAACCTCGCCGACGGTTCGATCAAGGGCATCGACATCGCCGGCACCATCCGCTCTGTGCGCTCGAAGATCGACCAGCTGAGAGGGCAGCCGGTGCAAAGCGCGAACAAGACCGAGAAGACCGATTTCACCGAGTTGAAAGCGAGCTTCAAGGTGACCAATGGCGTCGCGCACAACGACGACCTGTCGCTCAAGTCACCGTTGCTGCGCCTCGAAGGTGCGGGCGATATCGACATCGGCGAAGACCGCATGAACTACCTCCTGAAGGCGACGCTGGTGGCAACCAGCAAGGGCCAGGGCGGGCGCGACGTCGATGAGCTGGCGGGCATCACCGTGCCCGTGCAGCTGACGGGTGCGCTCAGCTCGCCGCAGTGGTCGATCGACGTCGCCGGCATGGCCGCCGGCCTCGCCAAGAAGAAGCTGCAGGACAGGATTCTCGAACGCGTTCCCGGCGGCTCGGAGAAAGGCGGATCGGGTCGCGGGATCGAGGATGCGATCAAGGATCGTCTCGAAGGACTGTTCCGTCGCTGACCGGAGCATCGATCGCGAACGGCGGTCGTTCGCGCAGCGGAGCGGGCGCAAGGCATACCTGGAGCGAAAACATCATGACTACACACATCGGTACGATCGATGCAGCGCGACTCAAAGCCGCCCTGCATGACGGTGGCGAGATCGCGCTGCTGGACGCACGCGAGGAAGTTCCTTTCGACGCCCGCCATCTGCTGATGGCAGCGTGCTTGCCTCTGAGCCGCCTGGAAATGCTGATCGATGC
Source organism: Burkholderiales bacterium (assembly GCA_050741055.1). Taxonomy (GTDB): domain Bacteria; phylum Pseudomonadota; class Gammaproteobacteria; order Burkholderiales; family WYBJ01; genus WYBJ01. The sequence continues at coordinate 1,738 of JBOIEI010000649.1, forward strand.
CTGCGTGCCGCGCCGCTCGACGCGCGTGGTGTGGTGCGACGGCGGCGAGGGTTTGGCCGAGCGCGCCGCTCGACGCATGGCAGGGCTCGGCTACACCGATGTGTCGGTGTTGGCAGGCGGTATCGCAACCTGGGAAGCCGCGGGCCACCGCATCTACAGCGGCGTGCACGTGCCGAGCAAGTCGTTCGCCGAAGTGGTCGAGCACCAGGCGGGCACGCCCTGGATCACGGCCGAGCAGCTGAAGGCGCTGATCGACGCCAAGGCCGACATCGCCTTGTTCGATAGCCGCAGCTTCGAGGAATTTCACGGCAACAGCATTCCCACGGCGATCAACGTGCCAGGTGCGGAACTGGTCTATCGCTTTGCCGACCTCGTGCCCTCTCCGGCCACGACGGTAATCGTGAACTGCGGCGGGCGCACGCGCAGCATCATCGGCGCCCAGTCGCTGATCAATGCCGGCGTGCCCAACAAGGTGGTCTCCCTGAAAAACGGTACCCAGGCCTGGCATCTCGCCGGCTACGAGGTGCTGAAGGGCTCGACCGCCCGGCCGCCTTTGGTGTCGCCGCGCGCGCAGGCCGCGGCACGCGCGGCGGCGGATCGGATCGCAGAACACTTCGGCATTGCCCGCATCGATGCAGCGACCCTGGCGCGGTGGCAGGAGGACACGGCCACCCGCACCCTCTACACGTTCGACGTGCGCGATCCGGACGAGTACGTCGCGGGCCATGTTCCTGGCATGAAGAACGTGCCCGGCGGCCAGCTGGTGCAAGAAACCGATCGCCATGCTGCCGCCTGGGGCGCCCGCGTCGTTCTCGTCGACGACGATGGCGTACGCGCAGTGATGACGGCGCACTGGATGAAGCAGATGGGCTGGGACGCTGCCGCCATGACGGTCGACATGCGCAATGCGGGAAAAGAGACCGGCGCGTGGAAGCCGCGGGTCCTGGGATTGGATAGTGCAACAACCATACCGACCATCGACGCAGCCACGTTGCGCGCGCGCATGCAGGCGGGCGACGTCAGCGTCGTCGACGTGGACTGGAGCCGCGACTATCGCGACGGACATATCCCCGGGGCATGGTTCGGGATCCGTTCGCGCCTGGTGAACATCCTGTCGCAATTGCCGCCGGCGGGCGCGGTGGTCTTTACGTCGTCCGACGGAATGCTCGCGCGACTTGCAGCGGCCGACGCGCGCGATGCCACGAAAGCGCATGCGCTCGCGCTGGACGGCGGGACCGCGGCCTGGCGCAAAGCGGAATTTCCGCTCGAACAAGGCGCGACCCGGATGGCGACAGCGGCGGACGACATCCGGCTGCGCGCACGCGACCAGGACGCCGGCGTGGAAGAGGCGATGCAAGCCTATCTGTCGTGGGAGATCGATCTCGCCGAGCAGATGGCGCAGGACGACGACCAGCGCTTCAGAATCGTGGCGCGCTGACTCACCGCGAACGCACTCGCTGCAGGGAGAGACGATCCGTGAGCACGCCTACGCTGAAGGAAATGTTTCGCCGCCTGTGGCGTGCCGGAGGGCAGCAACGTTCGGCAAGAACGGTCGAAGTGTTCGGCTGGCTGATCCTGCTGGAAGGCGCCATACTGCTGCTTGTCCCCCGGCTCGCGGTCGACGCGCTCCATCTCCCGGCGCTTGTTCCTCAAGGCGAGAACTATCTTCGTCTCGCCGGCCTGCTGGTCGGCGGCCTGGGCATGCTTTATGTGGTGAGCGGACGACTCAATGCCCAGGGATTCGTTTTCGCCTCCCTGCTCGATCGTCCGCTCGTACCACCGGTCATGCTGGCCCTCTGGTGGTTCGGAATATTGCCCGGTCCGCTCGCTGCCGCGTTCGCCCTGCAGGATTTCGCCAGCTTCGTCTGGACCTTGTCGGCATGGCGCGCCGAGCAGCGCCGGCCCGACGCGGCATGAAAGTATTCCTGAGCTATGCCTCGCAGGACCGCGCCCTCGCAGCCGCGATCAACCGGACGCTTTCGCACCAGGACCACGACGTCTTCTTCGACCGCGAAGATCTGCCGCCCGGCGAAGAGTTCCACAATCGCATCCGCCAGGGTATCGAGCAGTGCGATCTGTTCGTATTCCTCGTCAGCGAACATGCGCTCGACCCGGCCAGCTACACGCTGAGCGAGCTCGAGATCGCGCAGAAGGTCATCAAGCGGCCGCACGGGCGCCTGCTGCCCGT
>JBOIEI010000650.1:0-2611 GCA_050741055.1 Burkholderiales bacterium
AGCGCGGCGTCAAGGTGCAGATCATTCTGCCCGGGCCGCATATCGATACGGAGATCGTGCGGCGGGCGTCACGTTCGACGTGGGGCAAGCTGCTGCGCGCGGGCGCTGAAATCTACGAGTACCAGCCCACCATGTTCCATTGCAAAGTGATGGTCATCGACGCCCTGTGGACCTCGGTCGGGTCGACCAATTTCGATAACCGCTCGTTCGCCGTGAACGACGAGGCCAACCTCAACATTCTCGATGCCGCGTTCGCCCGCCGCCAGATCGAGATCTTCGAGCAGGACCTGAAGCACTCGCGCCGCATCACGCTCGAGGAGTGGGAGAACCGGCCGTGGACCGAAAAGCTTTGGGAGCACACGCTGGGGCTGCTCAGCTCGCAGTTGTGAGCCGCGTGCACTGAGCTACATGTTCTCGGCCAGCCAGTCACCGATGTAGTCGACACCGCGCTGCCGGTCGTCCACCTGCACGTGCTCGGCCGCGCCTTCCTCGCGCGTGAAAATCTTCAGCGTCTTGCGCCGCGCGCCGATCGCGGCGTGCAGCCTGTGCGCCGAATCGACGCGCACCACGCGATCCTCTTCCCCGTGCAGGATAAGGAAGGGGCATTCCACTCGCTCGGCAACGCCCTCGAGCGAGAACTTTTTCGCGATCGCCATGGCCTCCTGCTCGGAGCCCGCGCCGACGACCCATTGGAACTGGAAGGGGGTGGAGAAGCTGCCCCTGGGATTGCTAAGGTTGTCGCGGTAGATCTGCTCCACCCACGCAGCGATGTCCCAGTGCATCGCGCCGAACGCGACGCCGGCTGCGTAGCGCTTTTCGAACGCGCAGATCCGCGGAACCTGGTAGCCGCCGAAGCTGTAGCCCATCACCGCGACGCGCTGCGGGTCGACTTCGGGCCGCCGGGACACGTACTCGTATGCCGCCGCTCCCGGCACTTCGTAGTCGTAGCGGCTGTGAATGCCGCGGGCACGCAACGCTTCGCCTTGTCCCGGACCGTCGATGGAAAGCACGTTCATGCCGCGCAAGCTGAATTCCAGGCCGCAGAAGAGAATGCTCATCTCCTTGCAGTTGTCCATGCCGTCGAACACGACCACCGTCGGCGCGGGACCGGAGACGCCCCGGGCCTTCAGGAAGTACGCCGGCAGCGTGGTGTTCTCATACGGCACTTCGACGAATTCGATTTCGGGGTAGCGCCGCCGCAGCCCCTCCTGGCAGCAGCGCAGCGACTTCATGTAGTGGCGTCGCTTTTCCTCGCCCGGCGCAATGAAGCGCTCGCCGGTGTAGTGGTAGAAGCCTGCGCGCAGAAAGAGGTGTCCGGCACTGTGGTGGCGGCCGGCCGCGGCGGCGGCTTCGGCTTCGGACTCGAGCTTCTGCGCCATCGCGCCCCAGGCTTCGACCCAGGCATTCGGATCTTCGCCGCGTTGAGCGATGCGATCGGTGATCGCGTCGATCTCTCCGATCGCGACCGCGCCGTAGGGGGCAAGACCCTTGCAGACGAGCGTCGCGTTGGAATACTTGAAGTTGTCGGGAAACGAGTCGATCCAGTGGGTGACTTGAGCCATGGCGTCGTCCTGTTTGCTGCAATCGCGTTCCATTTCGACAATTGCGTATTACGGCCGCCTGTAGCCGTAGCGCGTCCTTCCTGCGCTGGACCGTGCGAGTACGACCGACGGGTCGTGTCATCGCTATCTCCAAGGCCGAGCAGCATCCGAAACCTCGGTCCCGGGCGTACGTTGGCACGGCAGCAACCGGCGTACGCCGCCGCCACGGCTCGATGATAAGGCAGGCGGCGCCCGCCGGAGGCTATACTGCTCGTATCGAGCGCCGCATGCGGCGAGGGGGCTCATTTTCCGGAAATCGAGAGGAGCGGACGATGAACGTGCTGAGCGGTCGGACGACAGTCGGGTTGCTTCTTGCAGGCGTTGCGTTCGGTGGAATGCCGGTGCTCGCGCAGGACTATCCGACGCGGCCCATTCGGGTGATCGTGCCGTTCTCTGCGGGCGGCGCAACCACCGCGACCATGAGGTTGGTGGAGCCTGGCATGAGCAAGGTGCTCGGCCAGTCGGTCGTGATCGACAACCGCCCGGGCGGGTCGGCGACCATCGGCACGAGCCTGGTCGCGAGATCGGCGCCCGACGGCTACACGGTCGGCGTGGCGAATACCTCGTTCGCGACCAACCCGCTGTTGTTCGCAAAGCTGCCGTATGACACCGACAAGGACCTGCAGCCGGTGAGCCTGATCGGTATCACGCCGTTCGTCCTGTCCGTCCATCCGTCGGTTCCGGCGCGCAGCGTGAAGGAGTTGATAGCGCTCGCGCGCGCGAAGCCCAACGCGATTACCTTCTCCTCGTCGGGTGTCGGCAGTTCTTCGCGACTCGCCACGGAGCTCTTCATGCACCGTACCAAGACCAGGATGCTGCATGTGCCTTTCCAAGGCGGCGGCCCGGCGCTCACCGCGGTGCTCAGCGGCGAATGCGCGCTCTTCTTCAGCAGCATTCCGCCCGCTATCGGGTACTACAAGTCCGGACGCGTGCGTCCCCTCGGCATCACCAGCGCCAAGCGCGATCCCTCGTTGCCGGACGTACCGACGATCGCCGAGACGGTACCGGGA
>JBOIEI010000651.1:0-2471 GCA_050741055.1 Burkholderiales bacterium
TGAGTGATCTCGATGCCGGTGCTGGTACGCAGGAGCTCCCCGAGCAGATGCCCCGTACCGCCTACACCGCTGGATGCGAAGTTGAGCTCCTTCGGCCGGCGTTTCGCCAGGGCAACCAGCTCCTTGATCGTGCTCACGGGCATCGAGGCGTGCACGACGAGCACGAAGGGCAGCTTGCCAACCACCGATATGGCCGCGAAGTCGCGGACCAGATCGTACTTCGCCCGTGGCGAGTGCATGTTGATGGCGACGCTCGAGCTGGGAAGGAAGAGCGTGTAGCCATCGGGTGCAGCCCGAGATGCCGCATCCGCGGCGACCACCCCGCCCGCCCCCGGACGGTTATCCACGATCACCGGCGGGCCCAGTTGCTCGGTGATCTTCGGTCCGATGATGCGGGCCACCGTGTCGTTGCCGCTGCCGGCCGGGAACGGCAGGATGATGCTGATCGGTTTGGTCGGATAGCTCTGAGCCGAGGCGTTCCCCACGGACCCTGCGGCTGCCACGACAGATGCAACGATGCTGGCCAGTACGAGCACTTTTCTGTATCCCACGTTGTACTCCTCGCAATGACGGGCAGAATGGCGATGTCCAGCCGGCCCGCGTGCGGGTGTCGACGTGTTCGAATCTCTGCCTTCATCGTGGATGATAATGCCTTGAGCCTGGATGGGGCATGCTGCGCGCCACTTGAGTGTATTCGCGGCGCTACCTAGGAACCTGCCCGCCTGGCGGGCACACGACGCTCCCCTCTCCCGATCGCTTGCGTCAGAGGTGTCGCTTGCGAGATTCCGAACCTCACCGCCCCGCTGCGGGCACGCGCCGCGCCACCGGCCGCCTGCGCGTCTTGCCCAGATTCCACGCCGGTATGACCGCCAGCACGAACACGATCGCGATCATCAGGAAGCCGTCGCCGAAACCGCGGGCGCTCGCCTGCGCCTCGATCACCTCGCCCAGATAATGCAGCGCGGCGGGGGCGCGCACGTCCTCGGAGATGCCCATGGCTGCCAGCAACGCGTTCATGCTGGAGAGCAGCGCCTGGCTGGTCGCGTTGTCGGCGGTCTGGGTGGCTGCCATGGCGTCGGCGTGGAACTCCGTGCGCCGCTCGATGAATACGACCAGCGCGGTAACGCCGCATGATCCGCCCAGCTGCCGGATGAAGTTGATCGTGCCGGTTCCCCTGTGCAGCTGCTCGGTGGCGAGCACGTTGAGCGCCGAGATGCTGAGCGAAGGCACGAGCACCGCCATGCCGCAGCGGGCGATGATGATCAAAACGACGAAAGTGCCGAAGGTAGTGTTGGCATCGGTCCGGCTCATGAGGTAGTTGCCCAGCGCGAACAGGCACAGTCCGCAAATCACGATTCGACGCGCCGGAAAGAGGTCGGCCATGCGGCCGAATATCGACGTGCCCGCGATCACGAGGAAGCCGGCGGGCACCAGCATCAATCCCGCCAGGAAGGGCGTCAACCCCTGCACCTCCTGCACCGCTACCGGGATCAGGTAGTTGGACGCAAAGTTACCGAGGCCGAATACGAATCCGACGATGACCGCCGCGGTGAATTGCGGGATCTTGAACAGCGAGAAATCGAGCAGCGGGGATGCCGATCGCAGCTGCAGCCAGACGAAGCCCGTGCCGCTGGCCAGGCCGATGAGCGCCAACAGCACGATCGCGTCCGAGTCCCAGCCATACCGCTGCCCGTTCGCGCCGGCGGCGAGCAAGGTCCCGATCGCCGCAACCAGCAGCGAATACCCCACCCAGTCGAATTTCGGCCAGGCTCCTTGCTCCTCGCGCCCCGGCAGATAAAGCATGCCGAGGAGCACCGATACCGCGCAGATCGGTACCGGGACGAGAAAGATCTCGCGCCAGCCGACGCTGTCGATGATCAAGCCGCCGATCATGGGCCCGAGCATGGGCGCGATCTGAATGCCCATGGTGTGGACACCCATGGCTTGTCCGCGCCGGTTGGGCGGAAACTGCATGAAGATGAGCGCCATGGTCATCGGCTGCACGATGCCGGCGGAGAATCCTTGCAGCACGCGCCCCAGCACCAGCATCTCGAAGGTGGGGCTGAGGAATGCGATCGCGGTACCGGCGAAGAAAACGCCATTGATGAACAGGAAGGCGGCGCGCACGCCGAGGGCGCGCACGAACCAGGCGCTCAGCAACTGACTGGCGACCATGGTCGCGATGAACCCCGTCGCCAGCCACTGCGCCTGGTCCTGCCCCACCCCGAAGGCGCCCATCACGGTCGGTACGGCGACGTTGGCGATGGTCGAGGACATGATCATCGCGATCGCTCCGGCCATGCCGGCGACTGTCACGAGCCACTTGTTGTCAGGTGATGGGGCTGCCGTTGACACCGGGATCTAGTGTGTTTCGGCAGCGGCGCGCAATCGATGCGTGCCGTCCCGCCAGCAGCGCTTCACGACTTGCTCACGATGTCGCTGCGCCTGCAAGTTTGCGCATGACGGGCCCG
>JBOIEI010000652.1:0-6452 GCA_050741055.1 Burkholderiales bacterium
CCGCTGCCCGGATCGCGCGTGATGCCGGCGTCACACCCCTCATTCTCGGCGACAGCATCGAAGGTGAAGCGCGGGAAGTGGCCCGCGTGATGGCCGGAATCGCCCGCCAGGTCGTACGCCATGGCGAACCGCTGCCGGCACCCTGCGTGCTGCTCTCCGGCGGCGAGACGACCGTGACGGTGCGCGGCCACGGCCGCGGCGGGCGCAATGCCGAGTTCCTGCTCGCACTCGCCCTTGCGCTCGACGGGGAAGCGAACGTGTACGCCCTGGCGGCCGACACCGACGGCATCGACGGCACCGAGGACAATGCCGGCTGCATGGCAACGCCGGACTCGCTCGCGCGCGCCCGCGCGCTGGGCCTGGATCCCAAGGCGATGCTGCAGGCGAACGACGGCTACACGCTCTTTGCCGCGATCGACGGTCTGGTCTCGACCGGGCCCACGCTCACCAACGTGAACGATTTCCGCGCGATCCTGGTTCGTCCGCACGTGTAACAGCGCTAACGCTTTGTTGCACTTCCTGTGTGGTCATGCGCCGTCGCTCTGGCGTTAAATGGCATGCGTCTACTACGAAAGGAAGCTGCCATGAAGCTACGCTACATAGTCGGTGCAGTGGGAATCGCGTTGGCCTCGGCCGCCGTCGTGCCGGCCTATGCGGACGGGGGCGACCGGCATCGCCGTGCGGATCATCGCTGGTACGACCGGGGCGGCGATACTCGCGGCGTGCGGATTCACCGCGACGACGATCGCCGGCGCGTCACGACGCGCAGGGTGATCGTCGAGCGCCACCGCCCGCCGGTGCGGGTGGTGGAGCGCAAGGTCGTGGTCGAACGTCCCGTGTATGTCGATCGGCCGGTGTACGTGGAACAGCCCCGGTACGATAGCGGCTACGGCTATGACTATGGCTCTGGCTTTGGCTATGACTATGGCTCTGGCTATGACTACAACTATAACAACGCCGGATACGCCTATCCGCCGCAGTACCACTCGGACCAGCGCTCGGTGATGGGCACCGTGGGCGGCGCGGTCCTCGGCGCGGTGATCGGCAACCAGGTCGCCGACCACCATAATCGGGCGGCAGCCACCGCGGTCGGGGCCGTCATCGGCGGGGTGCTCGGGAGCGGGTTCTAACGACGACCCCGAAGTAACTCCCCTCTCCCCCTGGGAGAGGGGTAGGCGGGTGAGACCGGGAATTCGCGGACCATAGCGGCGCGAGCTTACTGGGCGGGGGGCGGCGACATGAGCTTCCCGGGCGAGGGGCCCCACGCAGTGGGGATCGACCGCAAAGCGAATGCCGCCGGGCACCGACGGCGGTTCATTTGCATCAATCGGTTCGGAGGTGCCCACTTGTGGGGATCGACCGCAAAGCGAGTCGACGCCAACCGCCGTGGCACAGATCGCCGAGCCTGCGCCGAAGCTGATTGAGGCGGTCCGCGCCGAGCGAACGGCATCGGCCTGCATGCCGATGCGCGCACTGCAAGTGAGGGAAGCAGAAGGGCTCACATAGTTGGGTGCCGGCTGCGCGCCTCAGCAGCCGCGAAAGTTCGGCGCCCGCTTTTCCATGAACGCCTTCACGCCTTCCTTCGAGTCCTCGGTCTCGCGGCACAGGTTCTGTGCATAGGTCTCGTATTCCAGCCCGGCGCGCAGGTCGACCTCCTGGTTGTGGTAGATCGCGCGCTTGGCAAGACGAATCGCGATTGGCGGGCCCGCGGCGATCTTGCCGGCAAGCTCGTAGGTTTTCGCCATCAGCGCCTCGGGCGCAGCGATTGAATTCACGATGCCGAGCTTGTACGCCTCCTCGGCATCGATCACGTCGCCGGTGAAGATCAGCTCGCAGGCTTTCGCGATGCCGACCACGCGCGGCAGGAAATAGCTGCCGCCCCAATCCGGATGCAGCCCGCGCTTGACGAACGCTTGCGAGAACTTGGCGGCGGTCGATGCGATCCGCATGTCGCACGCGAGCGCGAGGTTCATGCCGGCGCCCGCCGCGGGGCCGTTCACCGCCGCGATGATCGGCTTGGGGCAATCGCGCATGGCGAGGATGGTCCGGTCGCGGCTCGGCGCGATCTTGTCCTCGAACGAGGCCGCCCCGCCGGCACGATCGCGCTCGCTCATCGACTTCACATCGCCGCCGGAACAGAAGCCGCGTCCTGCGCCGGTGATTACCAGCACTCGCACCTCGTCGTCGGCAGACGAGCGCAGGATGGCGTCGTGCAGGTCGTCGCGCAGCGAGTCGCCGAGCGCGTTCAAGCGATCCGGCCGGTTCAGGGTGAGCGTCGCGATCCGGTTCTGCACGTCGTAGAGCAAGCATTTATACGCCATGGCGATCCTCTGTAGTTCGATCGGTGGCCCGTCGCGTGAGGGCGCGCCGTGCAACGAAACCGAAGCGACGAATGCGTCCTGGGGCGAACGGGGTCAGGAGCCCATAAGTCTATCGATCTCCTGCTCCGAGGGAAATCGTCCCGTGTCGTAGCGCGAGTACTTCAGGGCACCGTCGACGGTGATGTCGAACTGGCCGGACTTTCCCGGCTGAAGCTCGATGCCGGAGACGCCTTTGGCTTGCAGCGCGTCCCTCACCCGGAGGGCGTGAGGCAAGTAGCCTCAGGCGCTGCAGTACTGGATGAGCACGTTCATGCGAGTTCTCCATTGTGCGAAGGGCGCGTCGGTGCTGCGGTTCCATGCTCATACGCTGCGCTAGAAGCCGCCGTTGCTGCGCGCTATGGTAGAGCTTCCGTCGCTGCCCGCAAAGCGGCGACACGCGTCCTATAATCGCCGCTGCGGCCGCGCGCGACACGCCTGCAACGCGCCGCATACGAACGGGAGTGGATCATGAGCGATACGATCGATGCAACCACGCTCGCAACCTGGCTGCGCGATGGCGACGAGCTGGCGTTGATCGATGTGCGCGAAGCCGGTCAGTTCGGCGAAGGCCACCTGTTCTTCGCCACTTCGCTACCCTACAGCCGACTGGAGCTCGACGCAGGCCGGCTCATTCCGCGCCAGGCGACACGGATCGTCGCGCACGACGGCGGCGAAGACCGGGTTGCGCGGGTCGCCTGCGAGCGGCTACGTGCGCTTGGCTATGACAACGTGTTCGTATTCTCGGGCGGAACGCGTGGCTGGGCGGCTTCCGGGCGTCCGATCTACAAGGGTGTGAACCTGCCGAGCAAGACTTTCGGCGAACTCGTCGAGCACGTCTACGAAACGCCCCGGGTCAGCGTGGCCGAGCTTCACGCGATGCTCGAGCGAGGCGACGACGTGGTGGTGCTCGACGGCCGTCCCTTCAGCGAATACAGCAAGATGAGCATTCCCACGGGGACCTGCTGCCCGAACGGCGAGCTACCCTATCGCGTCGATGCGATGGTCGCCAATCCGAACACGAAGATCGTCGTCAACTGCGCCGGGCGCACGCGCAGCATCCTGGGCGCCCAGACCTTGCGCAACTTCGGCGTGCCGAATCCGGTCTTCGCGCTGGAGAACGGCACCCAGGGCTGGTATCTCGCCGATCTGCCGCTCGACCGCGGCGCCGATCGCAAGTATCCGCCCATCGCGCCCGACACCGATCTCTCCGCTTTGCAGGCCAGAGCGCGCTCGCTCGCCGAACGCCATGGCGTCGATTACGTCGAGGCCGAAACGGTCGCGGGCTGGCTCGCGGACGCGAGCCGCAGCGTATTCCTGTGCGACGTGCGCACGCCCGAGGAGTTTGCGACGGGCTCGATTCCGGCCGCGCAGCTTACTCCGGGCGGACAGCTGATCCAGTCGACGGATCAATATGTGGGCGTGCGCAACGCGCGCATCGTCGTGTTCGATTCCGACCTGGTGCGCGCGCCCGTTTGTGCCAGCTGGCTCGCGCAGATGGGCCATGAGGTGCATGTGCTGCGCCAGGGTGCTGAAGCCATGTTGAACGTGCCGTCCGGACCGCAACCGCGCCTTCCTGCCTTGCGCTCGCTGCCGCCCTCGGCGCTGTTGCCATTCTTGCACAGTGGCTGTTTGCTCGATTTGCGCGCCAGCGCGCAATATCGCAAGTCACATGTCGAGGGCGCCGTGTGGAGCATCCGGCCGGTGGTCGCTTACTTTGCCGCGGCCGACAAGCCGATCGCGCTGCTCGCGGACGATGCGCGCGTCGCGCAGCTTGCCGCCATCGACCTGCTCGAGGCCGGCGCGACCGATGTGCGGCTCGTCGACGGCGGCCTGTCGGCTTGCGAGGCGGCGGGTCTTGCCCTGGTCGCAACACCCGATCAACCCGCGGATTCGGAGCGGATCGACTTTCTTTTCTTTGTGCACGATCGACATGAAGGCAACAAGGCCGCCGCGCGCGCCTACCTCGAATGGGAAACCGGATTGCTGCACCAGCTCGACGAGCACGAGCGTGCGAGCTTCCGGTTGCCCGCGAGCGCGCATCGCTAAGCATTTGAAGCACCCCTTTCCCTCTGGGAGAGGGAAAACTCCAAGGAGAATCCCATGGCGCTTCTCGATCGCATCGGAATCGACCTCGGCCGCAAGATTCGACTGGAAGAGGGCATCGAGCTCGCGGCGCGGCACGGCGCGCGCTTCATCGACGTGCAGTTGGACGCCGGCGAAAACGCGATGGAGCGCTTCGACGAGGCCCGGGCGTCTGCCGTACGTGCGGCCTGCCAACGCCACCGCATTGCGCTTGGCCTGCACACGTCTTCGGCGGTCAACGTCGCAGAGTACGCGCCGGTGGTGGCCGACGCGGTCGACCGTTATCTGCACGCGTACCTCGACGCGTATCGGCTGCTCGATGCGCGCTGGATCGTGATCCATGCCGGCTATCACTTCACCGACGACAAGGCGTTGCGCATGCAGGCGGGCCTGGAGCGCATCCGGCGCATCGTGGCCGCAGCCGAGCAGAGCGGCGCGATCCTATATCTCGAGAACCTCAACAAGGAGCCGCAGGCTGCCGAGGTGCATTACCTCGCGCACACGCTGGAGGAGTGGCGCTACTACTACCAGCAGATCGATTCGCCAAGCTTTCGCTTGTCCTTCACCGTCAATCACGCGCACCTGGTGCCCGAAGGCGTCGATGGATTCATCGATGCGCTGGATTTCCGTCGCGTCGGCGAGGTGCGTCTGGCCGATTGCTTCCGCAACGGCCACGAGGTTCACCTTCTCCCCGGACAAGGCGACCTCGACTTCGGCCGCATGTTCAAACGCATCGAAGCCGCGGGCTTCAGCGGTCACTACACCAACGCATTCGGAACGCTCGACGACATGTTGGCGGCGCGCGCGAACCTCGTTGCCATCGCGCGTGCGGCTGGAGTGAGTGTCGATTGATCTTACAGTTGTCCGCTGCGCAGCTTCCGGTCCCACGTTCCCCGCGTCGCCACATTGGCCTATTTGCGCCCGCGCGCGATCGCGCTGCGCGAGCGGGTACGCTATTCGCTTTACACGGCCAGGAGAACGACGCAGGAATGCCACAATCGGTTTCGTCTGCGTCGATCGTGGACCGGACTTTATTGACACCCGTACAGGTCGTTGTGCAGCATTTCCGGAAATGGCGTCGAGTATGGGCGTTGAACGGGCCTTCACCTTGACGCCAGCGCGCCGATAATGGCAGCAGGCATGGGTTCAGTAACGTCGGCGCGATACAGGAGCGTTGTTACATGTTGACGTTGAGCAAGCGGTACTTGGAGCTGGAGCAAGCCGCGCATCGGGGAACCGGCGGCGTGAGCAGCGAGAATCGGCACCTCGGATTCGTCCCGGCGTTCATGGATACGCGCACGGGCAAGGTCTACGGCTGCACCTTTGCCGACGGCCGCCCGGCGGCGTTTCATGTCCTCGACGGGTTGCCGGACGAATTGGTGGTCGCCCGCGATCGGTACGGACGCCCGTCGCAAGTGGTGGGCACCGTGATCTCGGGATTCACGCTGGACAGCCGTTTCTACACGCGCGAGCAAGCCGCGGCGCAAGTATCGCGTAGCGAAGCGTATTCCGACAGCATCGCGCACTGAAACGCGAGCCACCGCGCACGACCGGCGCGCAACGCGCGCGCCGAGGCTTCCCTCCCTCTTTTCCCTGCTTCGTGTCAAAATTCGGCTGACAAGCGCGTCGGACGGGATCGTACGCTTTACTTGAATTTGATCGCGATCGAGCGCACGGTGTAGGCGTTGCCGCCGGGCAGCGTATGCGTATACGACCCGAACCCGAACGGCGACGGGTAGTACCAGTACGGATGGCCGTAGCCGTACCAGCGATCGTAGTACCCGGGCATATACGCCGGCCACGGATCGTACATGACGACCGGGGGGTGATAGACGCTGTTGCTTTCCTGCACGATGATCGCGTCCGCCCCGATCTTTCCTGCACGTTCGCGTGCATCCTCCAGCACCGAGGGCTCCGGTTCGCCGGGAATGCCCTGTGACTCCAGTTTCGCAATCTCCACATAGGGCCGGTCCGGCGCTTTGAGCAGGATTCGCACCGCTGTGGTGGGCG
>JBOIEI010000653.1:0-3807 GCA_050741055.1 Burkholderiales bacterium
GGCTATGCCTACAACACCTTTCCGCTCATGAACGACCACTTCGTCCCACCCGAGATCTTCATGCTCGAGCCGTGGCACCTGAACTTCTTCTACAACATGGCGACGGTGCAGTTCGATCATCGCCTGATCGCGTGGCTGCTGATGATCGTCGTGCCGCTCATGTGGTGGACAACGCGGCGCAACCGGGTGCCGCCTACGGCGCGATTGGCAGCGAGCTGCCTGTTGGTCGCGGCTGCCTTGCAGGTGAGCCTCGGAATCACGACGCTGCTGCTGCGCGTGCCGGTCGTGCTCGGCGCTGCGCACCAGGGCGGCGCGGTGCTCGTATTCGCGGCCGCGCTGTGGCTCGCGCACGCCCTGCGCCCAACATGAACGGATGCCTCCGCCATGCCCCACGACAAGACCTTCGTGCTTCTGGTGATTTTCATCACCGTTGCTTTCGTCTGGATCCTGCAGCCGTTTTATGGCGCGATATTCTGGGCGACCATGCTGGCGATCCTGTTCAGCCCGATGTTCCGGCGCTTGACCTCGAGTGGGCGCACGCGGCGCACACCGGCGGCGCTGCTCACCACCTTCGTCATCGTGGTGCTGGTGATATTGCCGGCGGCCATCCTCACCGGCATGCTGGTGCAGGAAGGTCTCGGCGTCTATCAGCGCGTGCAAACGGGCGAGCTCAATTTCGTGCGTTACCTGCAGCAGATCCTCGGCGTGCTGCCGGAATGGGCGACGGGATGGCTCGAGCGTTCAGGTCTGACCGATTTCACCACGATGCAGGAGCGGCTGTCGGCGGGCCTGATGAAAGGCGTCCAGTTCTTCGCCACGCAGGCGTTCACGGTCGGAACGAACACGCTCGAGTTCATCGTCAGCTTTTTCATCATGCTGTATCTGCTGTTCTTCCTGCTGCGCGACGGGGACCGGGTTGCCACCCGCATCCGCAGTGCCGTTCCTTTGCAGCACACGCTGCAGCACGACCTGACGATCAAGTTCACGGCCGTGGTGCGAGCGACCATCAAGGGCAGCCTGGTAGTCGCGGTCGTCCAGGGCGCACTGGGCGGGCTCATCTTCTGGATACTGGGAATCAACGCGCCGGTGTTCTGGGGCGTGGTGATGGCCTTTCTGTCGCTGCTGCCCGCGGTGGGAACGGCGCTGGTGTGGGGTCCGGTTGCGATCTATTTTTTGGTAACGGGGTCGATTGTTTCGGGACTCGTGCTGATTGCCTTCGGCGTGATCGTGATCGGTCTGGTGGACAACGTGTTGCGCCCGATCCTGATCGGCAAGGACACGAAGATGCCCGACTACATCGTGCTCATTGCCACCCTGGGCGGAATGGCGATTTTCGGCATCAACGGTTTCGTCATCGGGCCGCTGATCGCCGCCATGTTCATCGCCGTGTGGGATACCGTGGCGCAGATGAATGCCGATCGGAGCACGGAACTCTGACGGAACCTCCCTATGCTTATCTTCCCTCTCCCTTCGGGAGAGGGGAGCGGAAGGCGGCTTGTCACGGTAGCGTCGCCGCCTCGCGCGCGAGCGCGCTGGCGAATTCGCCCAATGCCTGCGCGGTAGCCGCGGCCACGGCGGATGGCTGCGCCGAGGCAAGTGGTACGTCGAGCTGCGTGCGACCGGAGTGATTGACACGCTCGCTCCCGGCGGCGACGAAGCTCCAGCGCGCATCCAGTGCAAGTCGGCCGTCGAGCGGGTCCAGCGCGAGGAGCTCGATCGTTAGGTCGGCATCAGGCATGCGGCCGTCGCCTTCGATCAACACGCGCCCGGGGCCGAGCCGTTGCGACAGCGCGTCGCGCAGCACGCGCCCCGCGGCATCCGACAGTCGCTCGGCCCATTCGGCATCGGCCGACACGATCAACGCCTCCCCGCGCCGCCCGGTCACGACCGGAAATCCATCCAGATAGCCGGGTACGCTCACGTGCCGCAGCAGGATCGTCGGCCCCGCGGCGGAATTCGATGCGGCACTCGGTGCGGCGGGCGGCGGTGCCGGCAGCGCGATCAACGTCGGCGGCGCGGACGCGCATGCAGCGAGCATGAGCAAACCCAATGTCATGAATGCCACGCGCACGGTCGTCATCATCGTCCCCGAATGAGAATGCTCGGATCGCGATCGGCGCGCTCGGCCAGGCTGCGCAGCCGCGCCGCAGCAGCGGCCAGATCGTCCACGGCGCGCTGGATCTGGATCATCGTGCGCCCGTGCGGGTCGAGCACCCGGCTCGCCCCTTCCAGCGCCTGCTGGGTCGTTTCGAGCGCTGGAGGCAGCGCAGCGAGTGCGGCATCGGCACCGGCGATGGTCTTGTCCGCCTGCGTGAGCGTCGATCGGGCCGCGGCAGCCGTGCTAGCCCCTTCGCGCTCCAGCGTCGCGGCAAGGGCCTGCACCGATTGCAGCGTCTTGTCGAGCGAGCCGGCGCTGGTCGTCATCGTTGCGCGCACGGTGTCCGAAACGCCTGCGGCTTCGGTGTCGATCGTTTTCAGGGTCTGGCGCAGCTGCGCGACGAGCAGCGGCAACTCCTGCATCGTCCGCGCGGTCTCCGGCGAGCCGAGGATGCGATTGAGTGCGGCAAGCGTGCCCTGCAGCGCCTCCACCGCCGCGGGCAAGTCGATATTGCGAGCCTTGCGAGCGAACTGCTCGAGATCCGTGGGCACGGTCGGAATCTCCGTCGGCCAGTTGGTCTCGGACTTGCGCGACTCGGCTTCGGGACGAAAATCGAGATCCACGGTCAGGAGCCCGGTCACGAAATTCTGCTTCACCAGTTGCGCGGCGAGGCCGCGCTCAACCAGTGTGGGCACCAAGGTCTCGTCCATCGGCAGCTCGCCGCCGTAAAACCGCACCGAATCGGGCACCAGCTCCATGTCTACCTGCACGATGGTGCGGAAGACTTTCGGCTCGATGCGGATGCCGATCGCTTTCACCTGGCCGACCTCGACGCCCCGGTAAGTCACCGCGGCGCCGACCTGCAAGCCCGCAACCGAACCGCTGAAGAAACTGACTGCGCGCAGCCGATCGGCAAAGAACGCGCCGCGGCCGAATAACAAGACCGCGGCCACGATCAGGGCGAGCGCGCCCAGCACGAACAGGCCGATCGTGGTCGGTGCGCGCCGGCTCACGTCGCCGCCTCCGATTCGAGGCCTCTGCGCGCGAGGAATTCGCGCACCTTCATGCTCTGCGCGGCGCGTGCCAGCTCAGCGGGCGGGCCGAGCGCGATGGGGCGATGCGTTTCGCCGTCGAGGAACAGCATGCGGTCCGCTACGCTGAAGAGGCTTTCCAACTCATGTGTCACCAGCACGACGGTGATACCGAGGCCCGCGCGCAGGCTCGAGATGAGCTCGTCCAGGCGGCGCGAAGAGAGCGGATCGAGTCCGGCCGAGGGCTCGTCCAGGAATAGCACGGATGGATCGAGAGCGAGTGCGCGCGCCAGCGCGGCACGCTTGCGCATCCCGCCGCTCAGGCTCGCCGGATGGCGCGCCTCCGCGCCGGAGAGCCCGACCAGCGCAAGCTTGAATCGCGCCAGCGCGCTTCGGGCGCCCGGTTGCGCATAGCCGTGCAGCTCCATCGGCAGCATGACATTGTCGAGCACGCTCATGGACGTCCAGAGCGCGCCGCCCTGGAACAGGACGCCGAAGTCCGGCGCGCCGTCGCGCGGCATGCCGTCGGGACGTGCCTCGATAAGGATGCGCCCGGACTGTGGCTGCAGCAGCCCGATCATGGCCTTCATCAAAGTGCTCTTGCCCGAACCGCTGTCGCCCACGATGGCGAAGATCTCGCCCGCGCCGATGTCGGCGTCGATGCCCGATTGCACCGGC
>JBOIEI010000654.1:0-3898 GCA_050741055.1 Burkholderiales bacterium
ACGGCCTGGGACGAGTTTTCCGGGCGGCTGGAGGCGGTCGAGCGCGTCGAATTGCGCTCGCGCGTGGCCGGAGCGGTGCAGTCCGTGCATTTCATCGAAGGCTCGCTGGTCAAGCGCGGCGACTTGCTGATCCGGATCGACCCGGCGCCCTATGCGGCCGAAGTCGAGCGCGCGCAAGCTCAGGTGGTCGCGGCGCAAGCGCGCCTCGAATACACCCGTAGCGAACACGGGCGCGCCAAACGCCTGTGGGAGGCAGCCGCGATCGCGCAGCGCGAGCTGGACGAGCGCGCCAACGCAGAGCGCGAGGCCGATGCCAACCTGCGCGCAGCGCAGGCGGCGTTGCAGTCGGCGCGTCTCGACCTGGGCTACACCGAGGTGCGCGCGCCCGTCTCGGGTCGCGTCGGCAAGCTCGAAATCACGGTCGGCAACCTGGTCGCTGCCGGCCCCGGCGCGCCGGTGCTCACCACGCTCGTGTCGGTCGACCCGATGTACGCGAGCTTCGATGCCGGCGAGCAGGTGGTCGCACGCGCGCTGAAGGAGGCGCCGCGGTTGACGAGCATCCCCGTGCAGATGGAAACGGTCACCAACGGCGGCACGCACAAACGCGGGTTCCTGCAGCTGGTGGACAACCAGGTGAACCCGAAAACCGGCACGGTGCGCGTGCGCGCGGTGTTCGACAACAACGACGGAAGCCTCATGCCGGGCCAGTTCGTCAAGCTGCGCATGGGGCGTGCCAGGTCGCAGCCGGCAATCCTCGTCAGCGAACGCGCCGTCGGCACCGACCAGAGCAAGCGCTTCGTGATGGTCGTCGGCGCCGGCGACAAGGCGGTTTACCGCGAGATCACGCTCGGCGCCAGCATCGACGGCAGCCGCATCGTCGCGTCCGGGCTCGAACCGGGCGAGCGCATCGTGGTCAACGGGCTGCAGCGCGTGCGTCCGGGCGCTCAGCTCGCCCCGCAATCCGCCGCTGCGGACGAATCCCGCCCGACGGGGGCGTCATGAATCTCTCGCGCTTCTTCATCGATCGCCCGATCTTCGCCGGCGTGCTGTCGGTGCTGGTGCTGCTCGCGGGATTGATCTCGCTGCGGCTGCTGCCGGTCTCGGAGTATCCGGAGGTCGTGCCGCCTTCGGTGGTGGTCACCGCGACCTATCCCGGCGCGAGCCCCAAGGTGATCGCCGAGACGGTGGCGACACCGCTCGAGGAGCAGATCAACGGCGTCGAAGGCATGCTGTACATGTCGAGCCAGGCGACCACCGACGGGCGCATGACGCTCACCGTCACTTTCCAGCTCGGCACCGATCCGGATCTCGCCCAGCAGCTGGTGCAGAACCGGGTATCCCAGGCCGAGCCGCGGCTGCCGGAGGAGGTGCGCCGGCTCGGCATCACGACGGTCAAGAGCGCGGTGGACTTCACCCTCGTGGTGCACCTGGTGTCGCCGAACGAGCGCTACGACGTCACGTATCTGCGCAACTACGGCCTGCTCAACGTCAAGGATCGGCTCGCGCGCGTGCCGGGGGTGGGGCAGGTGATCATGTGGGGCGGCGGCGAGTATGCGATGCGCGTATGGCTCGATCCGAGCAAGGTGGCCGAGCTGGGGCTCTCCGCCGGCGATGTGGTGCAGGCGATCCGCGGCGAAAACGTGCAGGCCGCGGCCGGCATCGTGGGCGGGTCGCCCACGCAGGAGAAGGTCGATGTACAGCTCACCATCAACGCGCAAGGACGCCTGAAGAGCGAGGAAGAGTTCGGCGAGATCATCCTCAAGAGCGAGCCGGGGGGTGCTGTCACGCGGCTGCGCGATGTCGCCCGCATCGAGCTGGGCGCGGCGGACTATGCGCTGCGCTCGCTCCTGGACAACAAGCCCGCGGTGGGCATCGGCATCTTCGCCGCACCCGGCGCCAACGCGCTCGAGATATCGAGCAACGTCCGGCGCACCATGGCCGAGATCAGACAGACCATGCCGGAAGGGGTCGATTACGACATCGTGTACGACCCGACCCAGTTCGTGCGCGCCTCGATCCAGGCGGTGGTGGAGACGTTGCTCGAAGCGACCGCGCTGGTGGTGCTGGTCGTCATCCTGTTCCTGCAGACCTGGCGCGCCTCGATCATCCCGCTGGTGGCGGTGCCGGTATCGATCGTCGGCACGTTCTCGCTGCTGTATGCGTTCGGCTTCTCGATCAATGCGCTCACGCTGTTCGGCCTGGTGCTGGCGATCGGCATCGTGGTGGACGACGCCATCGTGGTGGTGGAGAACGTCGAGCGCAACATCGCCGCGGGGCTATCCCCGCGCGAGGCAACCTACCAGGCCATGCGCGAAGTGACCAACCCCATCATCGCCATCGCGCTGGTGCTGGTGGCGGTGTTCGTGCCGCTCGCCTTCATCAGCGGCCTGTCGGGCCAGTTCTACAAGCAGTTCGCGCTCACCATCGCGATCTCGACGGTGATCTCGGCGATCAACTCGCTCACGCTGTCGCCGGCGCTCGCCGCACTGCTGCTCAAACCGCATACCGGCCGGAAGAACTGGTTCTTCCGCACTTTCAACCGCTACTTCGGCGCCGCCGCCGACGGCTACAGCGCGGGTGTGGGCCGGGTGCTCAGGCGCAAGACGCTCATGATGGGCATGTACGTCGTGCTGCTGGCCTTGGCCGGCGTGCTCTTCAAGGCGGTGCCGAGCGGCTTCGTGCCGAGCCAGGACAAGCAGTACCTGATCGGCTTCGCCCAGCTGCCCGACGGCGCGACGCTCGATCGCACCGATGAGGTGATCCGGCGCATGGGCGAAATCATGCTCGCGCACCCAGGGGTCGAGCACGCGGTCTCGTTTCCCGGCCTTTCCATCGCCGGCTTCACCAACAGCTCGAATGCCGGTATCGCGTTCGGCGTGCTGAAACCGTTCGACGAGCGCAAGTCGCCTCAGTTGAGCGGCAACGCCATTGCCGAGCAGCTCAATCGTGAGTTCGCCGCGATACCGGAGGCGTTCATCGCGATCTTTCCGCCGCCGCCGGTGAACGGCATCGGCACCACCGGCGGCTTCAAGCTGCAGCTCGAGGATCGTGCCTCGCGGGGCTACGTCGCGCTGGACGCCGCCACCAAGGCGTTGCTGGCGAAAGCGTACCAGGCCCCGGAGCTCGCCGGCATTTTCTCCAGCTACCAGGTCAACGTGCCGCAGCTCTATGCCGACATCGACCGCACCAAGGCGCGCCAGCTCGGCGTGCCCGTGGCCGAGGTGTTCGAAACGATGCAGGTCTACCTCGGCAGCGTGTACGTGAACGACTTCAACAAGTTCGGCCGCACCTACTCCGTGCGGGTGCAGGCCGATGCGCCCTATCGGGCCAGGCCCGAGGATGTGGGGCTGCTCAAGGTGCGCTCGAATCGCGGCGAGATGGTGCCGCTTTCCGCCCTCATGCGTATCGAGCCGGCCGGGGGCCCCGAGCGGGCGATGCGCTACAACGGGTTCCTGTCCGCCGACATCAATGGTCGCGCCGCGCCGGGCTACTCGTCGGGCCAGGCGCAGGACGCGATCGCACGCATTGCCGAGGAAGTCCTGCCGCCGGGCATCGACTTCGAGTGGACCGACATCACCTACCAGGAGATTCTCGCCGGCAATTCGGCGCTGTGGGTCTACCCGCTCGCCATACTGCTGGTGTTCCTGGTGCTGGCCGCGCTCTACGAGAGTCTCGCGCTGCCGGTGGCGATCATCCTGATCGTGCCGATGGGGCTCGCCGCCGCGCTTTTCGGCGTGTGGCTCACCGAGGGCGACAACAACATCTTCACCCAGATCGGGTTCATGGTGCTGGTGGGGCTGGCGGCGAAGAACGCGATCCTCATCGTCGAATTCGCGCGCGAGCTGGAATTCGCCGGGCGCAACCCCGTGCAGGCCGCGATGGAAGCGAGCCGGCTGCG
>JBOIEI010000655.1:0-4626 GCA_050741055.1 Burkholderiales bacterium
TACCCGTACTGATCTGGGTGAGCGACGTCACGAAAGGCTGCACCTGGTTCAACAAGTCCTGGAGGATCTTCAGCGGGCGTCCGTTGGAGGAGCTTCTGGGCAACGGGTGGGCGCAGGATTTGCATCCCGACGATCGCGACCGCTGCTTGAACATGTACGCGACGCATTTCGATGCCCGCCAGCCGTTTTCGATGGAGTACCGCCTCAAGCGCCATGACGGCGAGTATCGATGGGTGCTGGACGACGGAATCCCTCGCTTCGAGGCCGACGGGACGTTCGCAGGCTACATCGGGTCGTGCGTGGATCTCACCGAGCGCAAGCGGGCCGAGGAAGCGCTGCGCGAGAGCGAAGAACGTTTTCGCATGCTGGCCGACAACATGGCTCAGCTCGCCTGGACCTGCGACCAGCTCGGCGACGTCACCTGGTACAACCAGCGCTGGTTCGACTATACCGGTTTGTCGTTCGAGGAAATGCGTGACTGGGGCTGGAAGAAGGTGCATCACCCCGATCATGTCGATCGGGTCGTGGCGAGCGTCATGCGTTCTCGCGAATCGGGGGAAGTTTGGGAAGACACCTTCCCGTTGCGCGGCAAGGACGGGCAGTACCAGTGGTTCCTCTCCCGTGCGGTCCCGATTCGCAACGAACGCGGCGAGATCGTGCGCTGGTTCGGCACCAACACAAACGTCACTGAGCGAATCCGGATGGAGGAGGCGCTCAAAGAGGGAGATCGGCGCAAAGACGAGTTCCTCGCCGTCCTGGCGCACGAGCTGCGCAATCCGCTCGCGCCGATTCGCAACGCCTTGCACATCTGGCGGATGACTGCCCGACACGACCCGGCGGCCGAGCGCGTCAGCGAAATGATGGACCGGCAGGTCAATCACATGGTGCGCCTGGTAGATGATCTGATGGAAGTTTCGCGCATCACTCGCGGCAATATCGAGCTGCGCACGGAACCGGTCGAGGTGGCCGCGATCATCCACAGCGCCGTGGAGACGAGCCGGCCTTTGATCGATGCGGCTGGCCACGTCCTGACCATAGCGATACCCCCCGAGCCGCTCGTCGTCGAGGGCGATCCGATTCGTCTGGCGCAGGTGCTCGCCAACCTCCTGAACAACGCCGTCAAGTACACTGAACCCGGCGGGCGGATCTGGCTTTCCGCCCGGCGCGAAGCTGACGCGGTGGCGATTTCGGTTCGAGACACCGGCATGGGCATTCCGTCCGACATGCTTCCACGCGTATTCGAGTTGTTCACGCAGGTCGAGCGCCGGGCGAACCGCGCCCAGGGCGGACTCGGCATCGGCCTCGCGCTCGTAAAGAGTCTGGCCGAAATGCACGGCGGCCGTGTCGCTGTCCACAGCGACGGCGTCGGGCGGGGCTGCGAGTTCGTCGTTCGCTTGCCGCTGACGGCGGCCCGGCTCCCCACCGGCGCCCCGGGTAAAGAGGCGCGCTTGTCGGATACTGCGCTGCGCCGAGTCCTCGTGGTGGATGACAACCAAGACGCAGCCGACAGCCTCGGCCTGCTGCTCAAGCTGATCGGGGCCGATGTTCAGATTGTCTACAACGGCGCCGAGGCCCTGGAAGCATTCGCGACCTATAAGCCGACCGTCGTGATACTGGATATCGGCATGCCGGGCATGGACGGACACGAAGTGGCCCGGCGGATTCGGCGTGAACCGCACTCCAAGGACGTGACGCTCATCGCGCTGACGGGATGGGGACAAGAGGAGGACCGCAACTGTTCCAAAGGCGCCGGCTTCGATGCCCACCTCGTCAAGCCGGTGGACCTGCGCGTCCTGACAGAACTGCTGGCATCGTGGAGTGCTCGGTCCAGCACACTGGCATAAGACATCTGGCATGACGCCCTTACGTTCCGCGCCGGGTCTGGCCAGCGAGTCGAGCGTCGAGTAAAGTGACAGCAGGTTGGCCGTTCGTGTACTACGGGAACACGGAGGTTGCACCATGTCTCGGTATCCGAATGCGACTTGCCTGGGCCTGCTTCTCGTCCTCGCGGTTTGCGCTGCAACGCAGGCCCGGGCGGCGGAGAGCGCTTACCCCAATCGCCCGATCCGCTTCATCTGTCCCTACCCCCCGGGGGGCTCGACCGACCCGACGTCGCGTCTGTTCGGCGCCTGGTTGAGCGACAAGCTCGGTCAAACCGTGGTGGTCGACAACCGTCCCGGCGCGGGCGCCACGATCGGCCACGGGCTCGCTGCGCACGCGACCCCCGACGGTTATACCCTGCTGCTCGGCACTTCCGGCGGGCTCGTGGTCGGGCCCGCCTACGGCACCAAGGTGAGCTACGATCCGGTCAAGGATTTCACGCCGATCGGGCTGGTGGTCGACGCGCCGTTCGTGCTCATCGTTCATCCCAGCGTGCAGGCGAAAACGGTCAAGGATCTGATCGCCCTCGCCAAGGCGCAACCTGGCAAGATCCTGTTCGGCTCGCCCGGCGCTGGAACGCCGAACCACCTGGGCATGGAGCTGCTGAAGGCAATGGCCGGCGCGCAATTCGTCCACGTCGCTTACAAGGGCGGCGGTCCCGCCCTGGTCGATCTCCTCAGCGGACGCATTCACGCGCTGTTCGGCAGCCTGCCTTATACGAATCCCGCAATGCGCTCGGGCAAGGCGAAGGCGATCGCGGTGGGGCACCCCACGCGCGTGCGGTTCGTGCCCGATCTGCCGGCCATCGCGGAAGTGCTGCCCGGATTCAACAACACCACCTGGTATGGCATCCTGGCGCCGGCGGGTACGCCGCAGCCCATCGTCGACAAGCTCAATGCCGAGATCCGCAAGGCGGTCGCGGATCCAACATTCCGCGAGCGGCTGGAAACCATGGGTCTCGATCCGATCTCGAGCACGCCGGAAGAGTTGCGCAGCCGCATCCGCAGCGAGCTGGCGCGCTGGACCAAAGTGATCAAGGATGCGGGAATCGGCTTGAAGCAGTGACGGCCGTCACCTGGGCTTGTCGGGCACGAACATGACCAGGACATTGGCTGCGACGATCATCGCGGCGAGGAAATAGAAAGTGGCGGTGAGATCGTAGGCATCGGCGATCAGGCCACCCGCCCAGGGCGATATGGCCGAGCCCATCGCCTGCACGCCGAACATCATGCCGACAACCGTGCCGCCGAGGGCCGCCGGTGCGGCTTCCAGCGACCAGGCCTGGATGACGGGTCGCGTCGCGTACATGAAAAACCCGAGCAGCGCTATCAGAGCGATCACCCAGGGCGAGCGGCCCGCCAAGGCCATGAGCACGATGACCAGCGCCGTCATCGAGAGCGCCGCGCTCATCACGCGCTTGCGGCTCAGCCGGTCGGAGGCATAGCCGGCCAGCGGCGCGGACGCAAACGCAACCGCCTGCAGCAGGAACAGCGCGAAGCCCACACCCGTGGGCGAGTAGCCCATGTCGTGGGCGAGATAGAGCGGCAGGAAGGTCAGCAACGCCGACTGCGCGGCGGTGCGAAAGAACGAGCTCGCCGCAATCAGCATGAGGGTGCGGTCGGCGAACAGCGGCCTGACCTCGGCGAGGTAACCTGCGAGTGTCCAGCGTTGTGCGCCCGGCTTGCGACCGCTGCCGGCGTCGAGATTCATCGTGCCGAGATACGCGAGGATCGCGATCGCCATGACCACGCCCGGGAGCAGGTTCACGACGACGACCGTGCGCCACGAATAGACAGCCAGCAGCGCGCCGACCAGCAGCGGCGCGAGCGCCTCGCCGAGATTTCCGCCCATGCCATGAAACGAAAGCGCAAGGCCCTTGCGCGCCGGGAAGCGCTGCCCGAGGGTCGATATCGCGGCCGGGTGCCAGAGGTTGTTGCCGACGCCGATCAGCACCATGCATGCGAGCAGCATCCAGTAGCTGGACGTGAAGGCCATCAGGAAGTACGGCACGCCGATCCAGAACAGCGAGAGCGCCATCAGCCGTCCCTTGTAGCCGACGGCATCGACCAGGATCCCGCCCGGGATGTTGGTCACCGCGCCGACGGCGTATTGCGCCGACATGATGAGCCCGATCTCGGTGTACGAGAGACCCAGCTCCTTGCCGATGATCGGCAGCAGGAGATAGAACGTGGCTGGATACCAGTGGGTGAGGCCGTGTCCGAGCGAGATGAGCCAGACTTCCCGGAAATTTCCGGGCGCGGCAACGACCGGGGCGGTTGCGGCTGACGTAGTCACGATGTGAGGTCCGAGGACGAGTGCCCTGGCATCATATCAAAGCGGGCGAATCTTCATGCGGCGAATAGCGGGCGGAAAGTGCGGGGCAAAGGTACCGCTATATAATCGTTGCGGTTTGCGCCGTTCGCGCGAGCCGCCATCATAGGACCGCCCCCCGCATGATCCGCGACCAGGAAACGCTCAGTATCTTGCTCGATACCGTGCGCCGCTTCGTGCGCGAACGCTGCGTGCCGGCCGAGGCGATCGCCGCGGACACCGATCGCATCCCGGACGAGGTCGTCGCCGAGATGCGGCGCATGGGGCTGTTCGGCTTCGCCATCCCCGACGAGTACGGTGGCATGGGCCTCACGCTCGAAGAAGAGGTGCTGGTCAATTTCGAGCTCTCGCGCTGCTCGCCCGTGTTCCGTTCGATCGCGGGCACCAACAACGGCATCGGCTCGATGGGCATCG
>JBOIEI010000656.1:0-13636 GCA_050741055.1 Burkholderiales bacterium
TGCTCCAGGCGTGGTTGGTGCCGCACTGGATCAGGACATCGCCCGCCTTGAGCAGCACCTCGGTGTCGTCGAGCACGCAATACATCTCGCCCTCCAGGATGATGGCGTAATCGATGGTCTCGGTGCGGTGCATGTACGGGTGGCGCTTGTTCTGGCCGAAGGTCGACGCCTCGGGGTTGCCGAGCGCCTCGAAGATCTTGCGCGCCTGTTCGCCGTCCATGGTGCTGAAGTCCGGGTCCGGCGGCACCGAGGAGATGCGAACGATGGTGCCGTTCGGATTGGCGACGATCTTGCGCGGCCCTGCGGTCGGCTCATCGTAGCGATGCGAGACGCGCGCGGGCGATTCGTTGGTGCGCCACAGATCGGTGGAATAGTGGCCGGGCCGCAAGGGGCTCGTATGCACCTTCGGTGCGGGTCCGTCCGAGACCACGATGGCTTTCCCGTTCTCGTCGTGACCGGTGACGATGCGTCGGACATGTCCGTTCATACCTGCTCCTCAGAGGAAACCGTTGTTCGAGATCGCTCGCGGGTGATGGCGTGCGGGTTCGAGCCGCCGGCGAGCGCACGAGACATATTACGGGAAATACTCTAGCGGGCGTGCCGATGGCGGGCAAGGGCCGCGAGTCGGATGTGGCCGCGGCCGGCACGGAAGACGAGGGGCGGCTACAATGGTTTTCGATGACTTTCATTGCGATACGGCTTCGGCCATTCGTTACCCTTGCCCGCAATAGGAGAAGGGAGCGTTGCGTCCGTGTGGACTTCGCGTTCGATACGGACTGCTCGACAAGGCACACCTCTTGATGCGCCCAGCGATCATCGACTACGGC
Organism: Burkholderiales bacterium; assembly: GCA_050741055.1. Classification (GTDB taxonomy): domain Bacteria; phylum Pseudomonadota; class Gammaproteobacteria; order Burkholderiales; family WYBJ01; genus WYBJ01. Next base: position 828 of record JBOIEI010000656.1, read on the forward strand.
CATGGTATCAGCGCGCTGGACTCGGGCTTCATCCGGCCGTGGCTCGCCGCCGTGTACCTGCTGGTGGAAGACGGCCGCGCCGCGATCGTCGACACGGGCTCCAATGCCTGCGTCGACGCAATCATGGCGGCGCTGGCCGAACAGCGCATCGCACCCGAGCGGGTCGACTACGTCGTTCTCACCCACATCCATCTCGATCACGCCGGCGGGGCGGGGCTGCTCATGTCCCGATTGCCGCATGCGCGCCTGTGCGTACACCCGCGCGGTGTGCGTCACATGGTCGATCCGGGGCGGTTGATCCAGAGCACGGTCGATGTCTACGGCGCCGAACATGCCCGCAAGGTGTACGGCGACATTCTGCCCGTGCCCGAAGATCGCATCGTCGCGACGCCCGAAGGTGCGTGCGTGGCATTGGCGGGCCGGGAGCTGCGGTTCATCGAAACGCCGGGCCATGCACGCCACCATTGCTGCATCGTGGATGCGCGCAGCCGCTCGTTATTCGCGGGCGATACTTTCGGCCTGGCGTACCGGGAGCTCGAGGCGCACGGCCGGCGCTCGGTGTTCCCGACGACCAGCCCCGTGCAGTTCGACCCCGAGACCTTGCACGCTTCGATCGATCGCATCGTCTCGTTGCGCCCCGAGCGCGTGTTCGTGACCCACTTCGGCGGAATCGGCGAGATCGACCGCCTCGGCGCGGACCTGCACCGTCTGATCGATGCGCACGTGGCGCTCGCCCGAGCGCATGCGCACGCGGGCGAGCACCGTCATGCGCTGCTGAAGCAAGGAATCGAACGCATGCTCCTGGAAGAAGCGCAGCGCCAAGCTTGGCCGCTTGCTGCGGCCGAAGTGCTGGAGGTGTTCGCGACCGACGTCGAGCTCAATGCCCAGGGTCTGGGCGTGTGGCTCGATTCCGATTCGGCGCTCAAGGCGCCAGCCGTTCCATGAGCCAGGCGTTGTCGGTGCAACGCCGGTAGCTCAGGCGGTCGTGCAGGCGATCGCTGCGGCCTTGCCAGAATTCGATCATGTCGGGCCGCACGCGATAGCCGCCCCAATGCGGCGGCCGCGGCATGCTTTCGCCGTAGCGGCGCGCGACCGACGCCGCTTCCTCTTCGAGCCAGGCCCGATCCGGAATCACCGAGCTTTGCGGCGAGGCCGTCGCGCTGTAGCGGCTGCCCAGCGGGCGGGTCGCGAAATAGGCCGACGAGCTTTCCTCGCTCACGCGCTCGACGCTGCCCTCGATGCGCACCTGGCGCTCGAGCGGTGCCCAGTGCAAGACGAGCGCGGCACTGGGATGGCCGGTGAGCTCGCGTCCCTTGCGGCTTTCGTAGTTGGTGTAGAAGACGAAGCCGCCGTCCTCGATGCCCTTCAACAAGACCATGCGTGCCGCGGGGCGCCCTTCCGCGCCCACCGTAGCGAGCGTCATGGCGTTGGGCAGCGCGAGCCCGGCAACGACCGCATCGTCGTACCAGCGTTGGAACAGGACATAGGGGTCCGCGGGGGCGGTGCTTTCCTCGAGCGGGGCGCGTGAAATGGGGTTCATGGGGTGCTGCGGGCTCCGAATGTAGCTTGGCGTCGAGGCGCTCGGACGCGGGCTATTGCACCGGCCAGCGCAGCTTCGACAGCTTCGCCAGGTCGAGCCGGCCCGCGATGCGCTCGGCGGCCGCACGCACTTCGCGCAGCAGCGATGCTTCGTCCACCAGCAGCATGCGCCCGTCGCGCACCACCTGCGTGCCGCCGACGAACACATCCCTCACCGTGTTGCCGGTCGCACTGTAGACCAGGTTCGATACCGGGTTGTAGAGCGGTTGCCACTCGGGTTGGGTAGCGTCGAACAGCACGAAGTCGGCCATCTTGCCGACCTCGATGGAGCCGATCGTGGCGGCAAGCCCCGCGCCGCGTGCGCCGTTGATGGTGGCCATCTCCAGCGCCTGCTCCGGCGGCATGAGACGCGGGTTCATACGAACTTCCTTGTAGCCGCAAGCGCAGTTGCGCATCTCCTGCACCAGGTCCACTGTCCCGGACGAGGCGTGGTCGGTGCCGAGGCTCACGTTCACGCCCAGGGCGGCCAGCTCCGGATGCATGCCGATGGCGAGATTGCCGTAGCCGTTGTGCAGCGACGAGGACGGGCAGCACACGAGCGTGGGCTTGCGCCGCGCCAGCAGCGCGATCTCGTGCGGCTCGAACCAGCCCGAGTGCAGCAGCAGCATGCGGGCATCGAGCACGCCGAGCGATTCCAGGCGCTCGATCTCCGGTTTTCCGAACTGGACGATGCTGGCATCGCGCGTGAAGTACGAATAGCAGGCATGCGTTTGCAGCACCGCGTCGTGCTTCTCCGCGATCGCCTTGAGCGCCAGAATGAGCTCGTCGGAGCTGTTGTTCATGCCGCGAAACGAGGCGCTGACGGTGAGCCGTCCGGCATGCTTGCCGGGATAGGTGGCGAACAGCCGCTCGGTCTTCTCGATGCACTGCTCGCGCGTCTCGATCATCCGCGCCGGCATCAGGCCCGTCACCGACTTGTTGCGATCGAAACAACTTACGGCCAGCACCATGCGCATGCCGGCCGCCATCACGGCGCGCACGGTGGCATCGGGATCGTAATTGCCGGGCTCGATGAAGCAGGTGACGCCGTGGCGCAGTTGCTCGACCGCCGCGAGCGTGGCCGCGACGTAGACCTCCTCGGTACCGGTCGCTACCTCGTACGGATACATGTGCTCGAACAGGAACGACTGGGCGTTCGCCTCGTCGGCGAGCCCGCGCGCGAGTTGGAAGGACGAGTGCAGGTGGTTATCGATGAGACCCGGCGTGCCCACGCAATCGGATGCATCGACGTATGCGTTGGCGGGCCAGTCGCGTTCGATATCGGCGCTCTTGCCGATCGCGGCGAAAACGCCATCCTTCACGGCCAACGCTGCGTCGCGCAGGATGCGGCGCTCGCCGTCCACCGTGATCAGCCAGTCGATATGCCGCACCACCAGGTCGGCGCGCGCGCTTGCGTTCATGGAACTCCAAGCCGTCGGGATGCGTCGATTGTCCCACCGCTGCGCGGCTGCGTCCAAGGGCAAGGCGGCAAGGCGGCGTGCAAGGCGGGGTCAGGTCTTGAATGTTGCATCACAAGGGCAGGTGCAATGAGCAAGACCTGACCCCAGCCGCTTTGAAGCGGCCGGTGACGCCGGCATAATGCGCGCTCGACCCGAGGAGGAGAACGAGATGTCGATAACAGCCCGCATCGCTGCCTTGATCGCGGCCGGCGCGCTCGCTGCCGGCGCGCACGCACAAAGCTTTCCGAGCAAGCCGATCCGCGTGATCGTGCCGTTCTCGCCGGGCGGCGCGACCGATACGTTCGCGCGCACGACCGCGGCCGAGATCACCAAGAGTCTCGGCCAGCAGGTGATCGTGGAGAACCGGCCCGGCGCCGGTACCACGATCGCGGCCGACATCGTCGCCAAGGCGCCGCCGGACGGCCATACACTCTTCTTCACCGACTTGCAGACGCACACGATCAGCTCTTCGCTGTACAGGAAGCTGCCATACGATCCCTTGCGGGACTTTACGCCGGTGGCGCCGGTCAACGTCTCGCCGCTGGTGCTCGTCTCGCACCCGTCGGTGCCGGCCCGCTCGGTAAAGGCGCTGGTGGCGATCGCGAAGAACAATCCCGGCATGACGGGTGGGCATTCGGGCATCGGCACGGTCACCCATATGACGCTGGAGAAATTCCGCCTGCGCGCCGGTATTCAGATCACGCCGGTCGCGTACAAGGGCGGGTCCACGCCGGTGGTCGCGCTGCTCGGCGGCGAGATCACGATGCTGATGGCGACCGCACCGGCCAGCATCCAGTACGTGCGCCAAGGGAAGCTCGTCGCTTTGGGTTTGGCGGCCGAGCGCCGCTCGCCCCATGTGCCCGAAATTCCGACCATCGGCGAATCGGTGCCCGGCGTCGAGGGCGCGGTCTTCTCCGGCGTACTCGCGCCGGCCGGTACGCCAGCGAACGTGGTGAATCTTCTCAACGCCGAATTCGCCAAGGCTTGCGACAGCCCGAAAGCGAAGCAGATCTTTGCGACCAACGTGGCCGAGGCGGTGAAGATGTCTCCGGCGGAGCTCGCGACGAGGCTCGAGCGCGATGTGAAGCTGTGGGCCGACGTGGTGAAGGCGACCGGCGTGAAAGTCGATTGATGTCTTGCCGTATGCGCCGTTGTCGAGGCCACGGCGCTGTACGAGATGGCCATCAGTACCCTATCGCGCAGCTAATTTTGAAACCTGAATGAACGCCGAGTGCCTCGGCATCGTCGCGAAGTGCGGTACCATCGGGGAACCGTTCGTTGCTCCCGACGATTGGCGCCATCGATCGTAGCATCGTGACTTCACGCAGAATCCTCCGCTGGCTGTGCATCTTCGCATTGCTGTTCGCGCAGCAGGCCGCGTATACGCACGCAGCCTGGCACGCGGCCGAGCAGGGCAAGCAGCAGCAAAGAAAGCACGACGCTTCCTTTCACGACAAGCTGTGCGGACTGCACGGGGCCTTTGCGGAGGTCTTGGGCGCCCTGCCGAGCGCCGCCGCCCCTGCTCTCGTCGCACAGGCAGCCGAGGCACGACCTTCGGCCGCGCGCGCTGCCTGCGTCGTTCTTCCCCTTCCTACGCCCCCGTCCCGGGGTCCGCCCGCCATCTCCTGAAGCGAGCTCGCAGCGCCGGGTGATCCCGGCCGCTTGCGTTTCCTTCTTTCGTTTCCAGGAGAAACCGATGACCAGAGGCGTTTCGTCCGCCTTCGTGGCGGTGATGGCGTTGTCCTGCCCGGCCGTTGCGCAGGATGCGGAGATCGCGAAGATTCGCGACGAGATCGAACAGATGAGGCAGGCGTACGAGCGGCGGATCGAATCGCTCGAGCGCCGGCTGGCCGAGACGGAGGCCAGGGCCGATGCAAACAGACGCGAGCCGGCGCCCGCCAGCGCGGCGACGTCGAGCACGAGCCAGGCTGTGACAGCGCCCGCCAGCGCTGCAACGTCCGCCGCCACCCAGGCTCGAAGCGAGAACGCCTACAACCCGGCGCTCTCGTTGATCCTGCAAGGTACCTACGCACACACGTCGAAGGACCCCGATACCTACGCCATCACGGGCTTCATGCCCTCGGGCGGCGAAGTCGGCCCGCCCAAGCGCAGCTTCGGCTTGGCCGAAACCGAGCTCATGTTTTCCGGCAGCGTCGATCCTTATTTCCGCGCCATGGCGGTAGCTGCATTGACGCCGGAGAACGAGGTGGAGGTCGAGGAGGCGTTCTTCCAGACCTCGGCGCTGCCGCAGGGGTTGACGCTCAAGGGGGGGGCGCTTCCTCTCCGCGATCGGGTACCAGAACGAGCTGCACCAGCACGCGTGGGATTTCCAGGATGCGCCGCTGCCGTACAAGGCGTTTCTCGGCGGACGCTTGCGGCAGGATGGTGTGCAGCTCAAGTGGCTCGCGCCCACGTTGCTGTTCGTCGAGCTGGGTGCGGAAGCCTCGAGCGGCGACCAGTTCCCGGGCTCGGAACGCAACAAGAACGGTATCGGCGGCGGCGCGCTCTTCGGCCACGTCGGCGGCGACATCGGCGCCAGCACGAGTTGGCGCGCGGGACTGTCGTACGTGCGCACCTCGCCGCGGGATCGCAGCTACGAGGACGTCGACTCGCTGGGCGGGGCCGTGACCAACAGCTTCAGCGGCAAGGCCAGGGTGTGGGTGGCCGACGCAGTCTTGAAATGGGCGCCGGACGGCAACGCCACGCGCACCAACTTCAAGCTGCAGGGCGAGTACTTCCGCTTTCGCCAGGATGGAAGGCTCAGCTACGACGATGGCGGCGGCAGCGCCGCGTTCGGGGCGCTGACCGACGGCTTCGCGAGCCGGCAGAGCGGCTGGTACCTGCAGGGCGTATGGCAGTTCATGCCGCGCTGGCGCGTGGGCTACCGCTACGACCGCCTCGACTCCGGCAGCGTGGACAACGCCATCGTTGCCAGTCGCGCGGGTCCCAGCGCCGCCGATTTCGGTCTGCTGGCGCCGCACGATCCCGGTCGCAACACGCTGATGCTCGACTGGAGCCCGACCGAGTTCAGCCGCGTGCGCCTGCAACTCGCGCGGGACCGATCGCGGGTCGGCGAGAGCGACAACCAGGTGCTGCTGCAATACATCCAGAGCCTCGGCGCGCACGGCGCGCATCGGTTCTGAGAGCGGAGGACGATGATGGACATTCGAATCGCATGGGCGCTTGCATGGATCTGCTTCTGGCTGGCGACGCCGGCGACGGCGGGCTTGAAAGTGTTCGCCTGCGAGCCCGAGTGGGGCGCCCTGGTACGCGAGCTCGGCGGCGACAAGGTCGACGTCTACGTTGCGACGAACGCGCGCCAGGACCCGCATCGGATCGAGGCGCGGCCCAGCCTCATCGCCCGCGCCCGGAGCGCGGACCTCGTAGTCTGCACCGGGGCGGAGCTTGAGATCGGATGGCTCCCGCTGGTCCTGTCCCAGTCCGGCAACGCGCGGATACAGCGCGGCCGGTCGGGCTACTTCGAAGCTGCGCGGTACGCCTCGATGCGGGAAATTCCATCCTCGATCGACCGCGCGCAAGGCGACGTGCACGCCGCGGGCAATCCGCATATCCATCTCGATCCGCGCAACGTGGAAAAGATCGCGCGCGCGCTCGGGCAGCGCATGCGCGAGCTCGATGAGATCGACGGCGGCACGTATGCGGCGCGCTCGCAAGCGTTTCTCGCCCGCTGGCTGGAAGCCATCGCGCGCTGGGAAAAACTCGCCGAGCCGCTCCGGGCCATGCCGGTCGTGGTCCACCACAAGGATCTCTCCTACCTGCTCGGTTGGCTCGGCATGCGGGAAGCGGGCACGCTGGAGCCCAAGCCGGGTCTGCCGGCAACACCTGCTCACCTGGGCGACCTGCTGGAGCGGATCGGGCGAGAGCCGGTGAAGGTCATCTTGCGCTCGCCTTACAGCGATCCGCGGCCGTCGCAGTGGCTTTCGCAGCGGACGATGATTCCGGCGGTCGTATTGCCGTTCACCGTCGGCGGCAGCGATCGGGCGCAAGACCTGTTCGGTCTCTTCGACGACACGCTCGCGCTCTTGCTTGCCGTGCCGCGATGAGCGACCCGGGAACCTTATGGAGCATCGCGTGGCCGGCACTGGCTGCCGGTGTTCTCGTGACGATCACGCACGTGCCGCTTGGCATGCAGGTGCTTGCGCGCGGCATCGTGTTCGTCGACCTGGCGATCGCGCAGATCGCGGGGCTCGGGATCGTGGCGGCCGGCTGGATCGGCCTGGACCTCTCCGGCTGGGCCGCCCAGGGTTGCGCCTTGACGGCCGCGCTGCTCGGTGCGTCGTTGCTCACCTGGACCGATCGGCGCTGGCCGCAGATGCAGGAAGCGATCATCGGCGTCGCATTCGTGCTCGCCGCCAGCAGTGCGCTGCTGCTCCTTGCGGCCAACCCGCACGGCGGCGAGCAACTGAAGGCGATGCTCGAAGGCCAGATCCTCTGGGTCGGTTCGCGGCAGCTCGTCGTGCTGGCCTTGGCGTACGTCACGCTTGCGGCAATCGCGTTTTGTCTTCGCCGGCGGGCCGGGCGTATCGGGTTCTACCTGCTGTTTGCGTGTGTCGTGACCGCGTCGGTGCAGCTGGTCGGGCTGTATCTCGTATTCACGACCCTCATCGTACCGGCATTGGCGACCCACAGGATGGCCCGGCATCGCCTGGTCGCGGGCTACGGCCTTGGCATACTGGGTTATGCGCTCGGGCTGGCGCTCTCGATCGTTACCGACTTGCCCTCCGGCCCCGCGATCGTATGGACTCTGTGCGTGCTCGCGAGCGTGTTTGCGTGCTGCGTCTCGAACGCTGCCGCTCCTTCGGTCAACGGTCCGGAGAGGGGCTGACAAGCCGCTTTACGCACTTAAGGTGCCTCCTTGAAGGTGAAAGAGCGAGCTGTCAACCATTTACCCGGAAGCTCGCTACACGCTGATCTGCGTCCCGATCTCGATCACCCGCGCAGGCGGCAGGCTGAAGTATTCGGCAGCGCTCGGGCTGTTCCTCTGCATCCAGCGGAAGAGCTCCCGGCGCCAGGTGAAAAATCCCCGCTTCTCGGCACGCGCCAGCGTCGTCTTGCCCAGGAAGAACGTCGTGTCTTCCAGCTCGAACGCGAGCCCGCGTTGCGCCAGCAGCTTCAGCGCATGCAAAATGTCGGGCTCCTCGCGAAATCCATAGTGCAGCGCGACCTTGTAGCAGCGGCCGCGCTCGATCGCGTCGATCTCGGTGCGCTCGTCGTCCGGCACCTGCGGCACGTCGGCCGTCACGACCGTAAGGAACACGAGGCGCTCGTGCAGCACCCTGTTGTGCTTGAAATTGTGCAGCAACGCGGTCGGCACGCTGTCGCGCTCGGCGGTGAAGAAGATCGCGGTGCCCGGCACGCGCGGCACCTCGGCCATGGTCTGCATGAAGCCTTCGATCGGGACGCGCCGGGCCTCTTCCGAGGCGGCGATGGTATCGGTGGCGAGCTTCCAGGTGGTGAGCATGGTGAACAGAATCACCGCCACGGCAATCGGAAACCAGCCGCCGGAGAAGAACTTGGTCGCGTTGCTGGCAAAGAACACGAGCTCGACGCAGCCGATCGCGCCGAGCACGAGCATCAGCAACGGCCCCTGGCGGGGCCGCAGCAGCCACACGACCATGATGACCAGGCTGGTTTCCAGCACCATGGTCGTGGAGACCGCGATGCCGTACGCCGCGGCAAGCGCCTCGGACTCGCGAAATTCGAGCACCAGGGCGATCACCAACAGCAGCAGCAGCCAGTTCACGCGCGGGATGTAGATCTGACCGCGCTGGGTTTGCGAGGTGTACAGCACCGTGACGCGCGGCAGATAGCCGAGCCGCGAAGCTTGCTGGGTGACCGAGAACGCGCCCGAGATGGTCGCTTGCGAAGCGATCACGGTCGCCGCCGTCGCGAGCACGATCAGCGGTGGCAGCCATTCGATCGGCGCGAGCAGGTAGAAGGGATTCGCGACCGCCGCGGCATTGCGAAGTAGCAACGCGCCCTGGCCGAAGTAATTGAGCATCAGCGCCGGCAATACGATGCCGAACCAGGCCCAGCGAATCGGCCGTCGCCCGAAGTGGCCCATGTCGGCATAAAGCGCTTCGCCGCCCGTGAGCGCCAGGAACACGGCGCCGAGGGCGACGAAGGCGACGCCGGGTTGGTCGACTGCGAGGCGCGCGGCGTGCCGTGGGTCGAGCCCGGCGAGCACCTGCGGGGTTTCGACGATGCTCTGGACGCCCAGCAGTGCGAGCACGCCGAACCATACCAGCATGATCCAGCCGAAGAAGCGCCCGATCCTGGCCGTGCCGCGCCGTTGCGAGACGAACAACATCACGATCACCGCAACGGTGACCGGCACGATCCACTCGCTCAAGCGGGGCGCGATCAGCGTCAGTCCCTCCACGGCCGAGAGCACCGAGATCGCCGGCGTGATGATCGCGTCGCCGAAGAAAAGCGAAGCGCCGAGCACGGCGATGCCGCCCGCGACCCATTGCGTGCGCGGGTGCTTGCGCAGCAGCCGGCCGGCGAACGCGAGCAGGGCGAGGATGCCGCCTTCGCCGCGGTTGTCGAAGTTGAGCACGATGGTGACGTACTTGAGCGACACCACCAGCATGACCGACCAGAAGATGAGCGACAGCCCGGCGAGCACGTTGGCTTCGTTCAGCGCCATGCCGAGCGATTCGGAAAACAGCACCTTGAATGCGTACAGCGGACTGGTGCCGATGTCGCCGAAGACGACGCCGAGCGCCGTCAAGGTAAGGAGTCGAAGCGGAGGGCGGTCGCTGGGTGAGGAGGGCATTGCGGCTTCGCTTTATTATTGCCGCATGACGATACTCTTGTGCCAAATGCGCAGCAACCCGGCTGCTCGACGATGAAACGACGCACCTTGCTCGTGGCTGGCGCCGTGCTTCCTCTCGTTGCCGTGGCGGCCGACGCGAGCACGACGACTCACGACCACACGCATTTCAGCATCGATCTGCCGCAAGGCTACATCGGGCCCTCGGAGCACGTGGCCGGCGCTTCGGTGAGCCACGGCTTCCGCAAGCCCTATCCCGGCACGGCGCTCAATAGCGTCATCCTGGTGACGGTGCAGGAGATGGGACCGAGCTTCGCCAGGCGCGTGCCGACCGAACGAGCCCGGCTCACGCGAGAGACGCTCGACCCGATCGTCGCCGGCCTAGAAGGCAACCGGGTCGGATTCCACCGCTCCGAGCCGGCCAACGTGGCGATCGCGGGCTATGCCGGCTTGAAGATCGCATGGATCGGGGTGGCTCAGGGCATTGCGTTCGACGGCGTCGTGTACTGCGTCCTGGCCGGATCGCGCGCCATAGCGATCCAGATCCAGGATCCGATCGGGCGCGACAAGGCGCGCCTGGCCGAAGCGATGCGGGCTGTGGAGCGCATGCGCATCCGCAAATAGGATACGGAGTCTCGCTTCTTGCAGGCGAGATGCAAGATGGCGATCAAACCCGCTTCAATACGCGACCGGGCCGCGTGCCGGTCGCCGCGCCTTCACGCCACACCGGCTCGCCGTTCACGATCACGGTGTGAATGCCGGGCGCCGGCCGCACCGGGTCTTCGAACGACGCGGCGTCGATCACGACATCCGGGTCGAACAGCGTGATGTCGGCATAGGCGCCTTCGCGCAGCACGCCGCGGTCTTCGAGACCGAAGCGCGCGGCGGTCAACCCGGTCATCTTGTGCACCGCCGTCTCGAGCGAAAAGAGATTGAGGTCGCGCGCATAGTGGCCGAGCACACGCGGGAACGTTCCCCAAAGGCGCGGATGCGGGCGGGCATCGTGCGGCAGACCGTCGGAGCCGATCATCGTATGCGGATAGGCGAGGATGCGTTGCACGTCGGCTTCGTCCATCATGAAGTAGATCGCCCCGGCGGGCTGCAGGCGCTCGATTGCTTCGGCTTCGCTCACGCCCAGTGCGCGCGCCGCCTCGGCGAGATCCTTGCCGCTCAATTCGGGATGCGGCTTCGACCACGTTACGATGATCCGCGTCGATTGGCCGGCGCGATGCCGCTGCATCACCGTCGACGACGCGATGTACGGATAACAATCGAGCCCGACACTTTGCCGCGCCCGCGTGCGCTCGATCAGCGCCAGCGTCTCGGTCGAGCGGCCGTGATTGGCTTTGCCGACGCACTTGTGATGCGAGATGACGACCGGAATGCCGAGCTCGTCGCCGATGCGGAAGGTCTCTTCCATCGCTGCCACGATGGCGTCGTCTTCATTTCGCATATGCGTGACGTAGAGCCCACCGGTGCGCGCAAGGGGTTGGCACACCGCGATCAGCTCCTCGGTCGAGGCTTGAGCCGCAGGCGCATACGCCGTGCCGGTCGACACGCCCAATGCGCCCTGCGCCAACGCCTGCTCGGCAAGAGCGCGCATGCGCTCGATTTCCGCCGTTGTCGCCGGCCGATCCAGGCGATCCATGGTCGCGGCCCGCAACGTCGTGTGGCCGATGAGACACGCCGCATTGGCGGCGGCGGGTTCGTCGTCGAGCGTGGCGCAATAGCTGCGAAAGTCCGGGAAACGGAACCACTGCCCTTCGCTGTCGAGCAGATCGAGCGGCGGTATGGAAGCGCTGTGAGCGGGCGAGCACGCCAGGCTGATGCCGCAGTTGCCGGTGACCACGGTGGTCACGCCCTGGCTCACCTTGGGCGCCATCGTCGGGTCGGACAGAAGCATGCGGTCGTCGTGCGTGTGCGCGTCGATGAATCCGGGCGCGGCGACCAGCCCGCGCGCGTCGATCTCGCGGCCGGCCTCGTCGTCGCCGGCAAGTTGTCCGACGCGGACGACGCGATCGCCGCGGATGCCGATATCGCCGGCGAAGCGCGTAGCGCCGGTTCCGTCCACGATGGTTGCATTGCGAATTGCCAGGTCGAGTCGCGTCGTCATGATGGGCTCCATAGCTGTTTGCAGTCTACGCTTTCGAACGGAGGCTATGATAGGCGCTCGTCGACACAGCACTGGGGTGCGAGATGCTGAAGGACCGGATTGCGGCGGTTATGCTCTGGGGAGTAGTGGCCATATTCAGCGGCACGGGATCGGCGGCTGCTGCGAGCAGCGATTCCCGCATCGAGCGCGGTCGCTATGTCGCGATGATCGGCGGCTGCAACGACTGCCATACGGCGGGCTTTGCCGAAAGCGGCGGCAAGGTGCCCGAGAGCGAATGGCTCAAGGGCGACCGGTTGGGATGGCGCGGTCCCTGGGGCACTACCTTCGCGCCGAACCTGCGGCTTTACATGCGCAAGCTTTCGGAAGACGACTGGGTGCAGGCAGCACGCGCACTCAAAACGCGCCCGCCGATGCCGTGGTGGGCGCTGCATGCCATGAGCGAGCCGGATCTACGCGCGCTGCACCGGTTCATCCGCAGTCTCGGCGAGCCGGGAGCGGAGGCGCCGGCCTATCTTCCACCGGACAAATCTCCGACGCCGCCGTACATCGAGCTGGTGTTGCCGCCCGCAAAGCCAGGCAAGTAGGGGCTCATGCGCCGAAAGGGGTCGCACGGATCGATCTAACCGTCGCGGCCGAACGCACGTGTGTGTGATGTGCCGAGCGCGATGTTTCGGTTCGTTCGGTCGCAAGGCGGATATCCCCGGGTCGGCCAGAGCGCGGGACACCGCCATGGGGCAGCTATGTCTCGGTTCGCCCGAGCCCACGCAGCGGATCCATCGCCTGCACCAGGCTGCGTTCGATCGGATTCGGTTCGCGTTCCAGGCGGGACGCCAGCACCTCCGCGCACAACGGTGCCCAGATC
>JBOIEI010000657.1:0-2025 GCA_050741055.1 Burkholderiales bacterium
TTTGTTCATCGTCGGCCGCCTTGGCCTGCTTCGCCTCGGTTTCCTTCTTTTCGACCAGCCGCTTGCGGAACTCGGCATCCTTGTCCGTGATCGACTTGGAAGCCGACGGGGTGGCAGAAGCTGGTGGCGCCGGTGCGTTGCGCAACTGCTGCACGTCCTTCGCGCCCGCAGGCGGCGGCGTGTCGCTGTATTGGATGCGGCCGGACGCGTCCCGCCACTTGTAGGTCTGTCCCCAGGCAGTCGAGGCGAGCACCGCCAGGAGCAAAAAGAAAATGAATTGGCGCATGACTTCCCCCCCAAATCGGGCCGTGGTTCGCGACTGCGACCCGGTAGCACGCAGTGTAGCAGACCGGGTCTTCGGCCTTGCTTGGAGCTACCAGGCTTTTGCATTCCGATTCAACGCGCTGCGGCCCCCTCGTTTACCGGCCGAAACCGCTTCCGTATAATTCGCTCTTTGCGACGGACGCCGACGATGCGCATTGTCCAGAAGGCATTGACCTTTGACGACGTACTGCTGGTCCCCGCCCACTCCACCATCCTGCCGCGCGAGGTAAGCCTCGCCAGCCAGCTCACCCGCGCCATCCGCCTCAACATCCCGCTCGTGTCCGCAGCCATGGACACGGTCACCGAATCGCGCCTTGCCATCGCGATCGCCCAGGAAGGCGGCATCGGCATCATCCACAAGAACCTCCCGCCGCGCCTGCAGGCGGCCGAGGTCGCCAAGGTGAAGCGCTTCGAATCCGGGGTCGTGAAGGACCCGATCACCGTTTCACCCGACATGTCGGTTCGCGACGTGCACGCACTGACCACACAGCACAACATCTCCGGTCTGCCGGTGGTGGAGCGCGGTCGCGTCGTCGGCATCGTCACCAACCGGGACCTGCGTTTCGAAACCAACCTCGATCAGCCGGTACGTCGCATCATGACCCCGCGCGATCGTCTGGTCACGGTGCGCGAAGGCGCGACGCTGGACGAAGCGAAGGCGCTCATGCACAAGCACCGGCTGGAGCGTGTTCTCGTGATCAACGGCGAATACGAGCTGCGCGGCCTGATGACCGTCAAGGACATCCTGAAATCGAGCACGCACCCGAATGCGTGCAAGGACCACCTGGGCCGGCTTCGTGCGGGCGCGGCGGTCGGCGTCGGCGAGGGCACCGACGAACGCGCGGCGGCGCTGGTCGAGGCGGGTGCCGACGTGCTGGTGGTCGATACGGCACATGGCCATTCGCAAGGCGTCCTCGACCGGGTGCGCTGGATCAAGAGCCGGTTCCCGGACATGCAGGTCATCGCCGGCAACGTGGGCACGGCCGACGGCGCGAAAGCGTTGCGCGATGCCGGCGCCGACGCGATCAAGATCGGAATCGGTCCAGGCTCGATCTGCACGACGCGAATCGTCGCGGGTGTGGGCGTTCCGCAGATCTCGGCCGTGGCCAATGTGGCCGAGGCGCTCGCAGGAACGGATCTGCCGTTGATCGCCGACGGCGGCATTCGCTACTCCGGCGACGTCGCCAAGGCCTTGGCGGCGGGGGCGTCCTCGGTCATGATCGGAGGCCTCTTCGGGGGCACCGAGGAGTCGCCCGGCGAGATCGAGCTCTATCAGGGGCGCTCGTACAAGGCCTATCGCGGGATGGGGTCGCTTGCCGCGATGCAGCAGGGCTCGAGCGATCGTTACTTCCAGGACGATGAGGCCGCCAATCCGGAGAAACTCGTTCCCGAGGGTGTCGAGGGGCGGGTGCCGTACAAGGGCGGAGTCACGCCGCTCATCCACCAGCTCATGGGTGGGCTGCGTGCCGCCATGGGCTACCTCGGCTGCGGCTCGATCGAGGAGGTCCGGACGCGCGCCGAGTTCGTCGAGATCAGCGCGGCCGGGATGCGCGAATCACACGTGCACGACGTGCAGATCGTGAAGGAAGCGCCGAACTACCGGGTCGAGTAGATGCAGCACGCAAGCATCCTGATTCTCGACTTCGGCGCCCAATACTCGCAGCTCATCGCGCGCCGCGTGCGCGAGGCGCATGTCTATTG
>JBOIEI010000658.1:0-2867 GCA_050741055.1 Burkholderiales bacterium
TCTTCCCCAAGGGCACGCCGAACGCCATGGTCGACAAGATGAACAGCGAGATCCGCAAGGCGCTCGAGACCCCCAAGGTGCGCGAATTCCTGACGCACGAAGGGCTCGATCCGGTGGGCAGCACGCCCGCCGAGCTCGCCGCGCTGGTCAAGTCCGAGATCCCGAAATACGCGAAAGTCATCCAGCGGGGGCACATCGCGGTCAAGTAAGCCTGAGCCTCGGAGCGCTCGACAGGCGAACACGCGCGCGTTGCGGACGGCGCGCGCGGCTTGGCGAGCTTTCGGCTAGCGTGCAGCTCGCGTCCTCGCTTGCAATGCTGCGCGCCCCATCTTCTCCACGGCACCCAATCGCGGGCTGCTGCACTCGGCATGGTGTAACCTTCCGGCCGCGTAGACGACCGTGGAGGAGAAAATGTCGGTAGTGCGTTCGATCGCAGTCTGCGCCCTGGCGCTGATGTCGGCAGCCGCGCAAGGGCAAGCCTATCCCACCAAGCCCATTCGGATCGTCGTGCCGTTCGCCGCCGGCGGGCCGGCCGACGTGTATGCCCGGGTACTGGGCAGGAACATGCAGGAGACGCTCGGTCAACCGTTCGTGGTCGAGAATCGGCCGGGCGGCGGCTCCGTGGTCGGCACCGACATCGTCGCCAAGGCGCCCGCCGACGGCTACACGCTGCTCTTGATGTCCAACACGCACACGGTGAACGAGTCGCTGTTGCCGAATAAACCCTTCCAGCTGATGCGCGACTTCATGCCGATTGCCCCGATCAACTATTCGGACCTCGTGCTGGTGGTCCACCCTTCCGTCGGCATCGATTCAGTCGAGCGGCTGCTCGCGATGGCGAAAGCGCGGCCCGGAGTGCTCAACTACGCCTCGTCCGGACCCGGCACGCCGTATCACATGGCGGGCGAATTGTTCAAATCCATGGCCAAGGTCGACATCGTGCACGTGCCGTACAAAGGCAGCTCCGGCGCGCGCACCGACGTCCTCGGCGGACAGGTGGAGATGATGTTCGATGCCATCACAACCATGGCGCCGAACGTACAGGCCGGACGCGTGCGCGCATTGGCGACCACCGGGCGCACCCGCTCGTCGGTATTGCCCAATGTACCGAGTGTCGCCGAAGCCGGCGTTCCGGGTTACGACGCCGTCATCTGGCTCGGCATCATGGCGCCGACCGGTACGCCGAAGCCCGTCGTCGATCGGTTGAACGCGGAAGTGCGCAAGGTGCTGGCGCGCGCGGACATCAAGGAAGCCTGGAAGAAGCAAGGCGCCGAAACGATGGACATGGGCCCGGAGAAGTTCGGCGAGTTCCTGCGCGGCGACATCGAGAAGTGGGCGAAAGTGGTGAAGGGGGCGGGGATCAAGGTAGATTGAGGCTCATGCCGTAAAGATCACCCGTGCGTATTCAAGCGAGCTTTAATATGTCCGGAGCTTGTCAAAGCTTTTCCCGAAATCTTTAATAGCACCCGCGCGGTGGCGCACGCTGATCGTTTCGGTAAAGGCAGCACCGATATTGCAGCGGGAGCGGTCACAAATTGTGACCGCTCCTAGTGCGGTGCGGCCGATGAGGTCACAATTTGTGACCTCAAAGCAGCCACTCTTGCTCGCCTACCTGGAACTGAAATCAGGTGTAAACCACACACCGAACCCGTTCGTTCGGCATCACAGCATCGGTCATCCGCGTTTCGGATCTTGGTCCCGAAACACATTCCGCTCCCGATCTCCCGCTCCGCTCCCGATCTCCCGCGCACGCAATGCTAGCACGGCCGGCGCAGATGTTGCCGGCATAGCAGCTACGGCAGGATGATGCGATCGTTCCTCACCCGCAGCCCCTCTCCCGAAGGAGAAGGGAGCTTAGCTCCTCTGCGATTGCGCGATCCACAACCCGCTGACGATCAGGATCGCGGAACCGAACCATACCCATCCGCCGGGCAGGTCGCCCCAGATCGCGTAGCCGAGCAGCGCTGACCACAGAAGCGAGGTGTAGCGGAATGGCGCGACCACCGCCGCCCGTCCCAACCGCAAGGCTTCGATGATGAAAAAGTGCGCGCAGAAATTCACCGCGCCGGCGAGCAGATACCAGCCCCATTGCGCGATCGACACCGAGCGCCATCCAAACAGCGCGCTGAACCCGGCCCCGACGACGATGACGAACGAGGACCAGAACAGAATCGAGAGCGAGTTGTCGGTGCGGGCGAGGATGCGCGCGATCACATCGCGCACCGAGCTGAAGAACGCGGCGCCGACCGGGAGCAGCAGCGTCCAATGAAAGTCGGCGCTGCCGGGCCGGATGATGAACAGCATGCCGATGAAACCGAGGAACGTGGCGCCCCACAACGCCGGGTTCACCCGCTCGCCGAGCATCGGCGCTGACAGCAGCGCGATCAGGATGGGCGCGACGAACGTGATCGCCGTCACCGTCGGTAGCGGCAGCACGCTCAACGACCAGATGATGAAGAAACTCGAGACCATGAATATGAGGCCGCGCACGATCTGCAGCGTCACGTTGTGCGGGCGCAAAATGGAAAGGCCGGCGCCGCGCCAGACGAACGGCACCACGAACAGCAGGCAGGCCGCCTGGCGCAGGCACATCACCTGGCCCAGCGGATGCGATTGCGCCAGGTGCTTGGATACGGCATCGCTCACGAGCAGAAACGCCATGCCGGCGATCATCGCGAAGATGCCTTTCAACGGGCGCGATACGCCGGGATTCACGCTGCCCGCAATCGACAATGCGACTCCTTCATCGTCCTTCGGGTTGGCTGCATCGGCATCGTGGCCGCCTTCATCGTGCTGCGGATGCCTGCGTCGCCACCGTGACCACGCACGAAGCCCATACCCGGGCTCGCTTTCCGGGACTCGCTGCT
>JBOIEI010000659.1:0-4826 GCA_050741055.1 Burkholderiales bacterium
CAGCAGCTCGCGCAGCACCCGGCGATGGCAGCGCGATTCGTCCTCGCAATAGCAACCGACCGAGAAATTCGCCTCCTGCGATAGCGCGGCAAGCAGATCGATCAGCCGGCTGGCATCGGGCTTGGCCATTTCATGGCGATAGCGCTGAGCGAACTTGCGTCGCTCCGCAGCGCTTTTCGCCGACAGCGCGAGCTTGACGGCCTCGGGACTGGGTGCGAGCGCCGGCAACCAGACGTCATACCAGTCGTGGCTGGCATAATGGCTCTTCGGCACACCGCGCGGCGGCCGGCGCACGGTGCCGATGCGCAGGCCCTCGCCGCGAATGCGGGGCGTGCCGAGGCGAACGATGCGAACGCTCATGAGCGCACGGCTCCGGACACGACGGGCTCGACTCCGGTTCCCTGGAGAGTCATTGGATTCGCAAGATTCAAAACCTGACCGTTACCGATTGCATTTGCAAGACAAGACCTGACCCCGACCGTGACCGCCGACCCAGCGTTGTTATTCGGTCCAGTGCCCTCCCGGCCGATAGGTGCCGAAGTACCATTGGTTGCCTTCGGGATCGCGCGCCATGTAGCCGCGCGAGCCGTAGTCCTCGTCCTTCAGCTCCTGCAAAATCTCGGCGCCGGCAGCCTTCGCGCGCGCGTAATGCGCATCGGGATCGTCGACGGTAACCGAGATCACCTGGTTGAGCGCCGGCAGCTCGCGCGGGCTCACCCAGCCGCGCTCGGGTCTTGACGAACCCACCATGACGACACCGTCGCCGAAGCTCAGCTCGGCGTGCGCCACCGAGCCGCTTTCGCCCGGCACGACCAGCCGCTTCTTGAAGCCGAACGCGCGCTCGAGCCAGTCGATGAGCGCGGGCGCGTCGCGGTAGAACAGGCAAGGACAGAAAGTGCATGAGGTTGTGTTCGAAGCCATCCGAATCTCCTCGACTTCCAGGATGCACGACGCATTGAATGCGCCGAACCGGGTGATCCGCCAACGGCCAGCAACCCTCGCTCCCGCGCAAGCGCAGGCAAAAGGTTCGATATCCCAGGCGGCCGGCTCGCCAGAACGGCGAGATCAATCCGCCTTCATCCCCCGCTCTTTCACCACCGGGCCCCACTTCTGCATTTCGGCCTTGATGTGGGCACCGAGCTCGTCCGGCGTGCCGAGCACCAGGTCGAGCCCCTGGTTCTGGAGCTGTTGCGTCACCTCGGGCGTGCCGACCGCTACTTTGAGCTTGTCGCGCAAGAGATTGGTAATCGATGTCGGCGTGCCTTTGGGCGCGAGCAACGCATGCCAGCCGAGGAACTCGTAGCCCGGCAAGCCCGCCTCGGCAATGGTCGGAATATCGGGCAGCGCCGGCGAGCGCTTGCGACTCGTCACGGCGATCGCGCGCAGCCGCCCCGCTTGCACCTGCGGCGCCGCTTCCAACACGCTCGTGATCGTGAGCGAGGTTTCTCCGCTGATGGTCGCCGTCAGCGCCGGCCGGCCGCCCTTGTACTGCACGGCCACCATGTTGACCTTGCCCAGATGATTGAAGAGCTCGCCCGAGATGTGCGGGTTGGTGCCTACGCCGGCCGAGCCGTAGTTGAGCGCACCGGGCTTCGCGCGCGCGAGCGCGAGCAGCTCCTTCACCGTGCGCACGGGCACCGACGGATGCACCGAGAGCAGCGACGCAGTCGTGCCGAGCAGGCTGACCGGCGCGAAGTCGTTCACGGGATCGTAGGGCATCCGGCTGTAGAGGAAGGTGTTGACCACGAACGGCACCGTGTGGCTCAGCAGGGTATAGCCGTCCGCTGCCGAGCGGGCGACCAGATCGGAGGCGATGTTGCCCGAGGCGCCGACGCGATTGTCGATGACGACCTGCTGGCCCAATGCGCTGGCGAGCGGCGGCCCCATGCGGCGCGCGATCGAATCGACGCTGCCGCCGGGCGGAAACGACACGACCCAGCGCACCGGCTTCACCGGGAAATTCTGCGCACTCGCCGCACTTGCCGCGGCCGATACGATGCAAGCGAGCGCGAGCCGAACCGAGCGTGCGCGGCTCATCTCAGATTCCAGCCGATCCAGTCGCACAACGCGCGTCCCATGACGAGCTCCATGTCCTTGCCCTTCAGCCAAGGCAGCTCCTCGGTGAACATCGTGACGCACTGGCGCCAGCTGCACGGCATGCGCGTCACGTCGGTGCCCCAGAACATGCGTTGCGGTCCGAACGCGTCGAAGATCTGCTGCAGGTATTTGTGGATGTTGCGGTAGGGATAGGAATCGGTCGAGTAGCTGGGCGCGCCGGTCGCCTTGATGGCGACGTTCGGATATTTCGCCAGCGCAAGCAGCTCTCCGATGTCCGCCCAGCCTGCATCGTCGGCACTGCCGCGCGGGCGCGCCATGTGATCGATCAGAAGCTTGAGCCCCGGATGGCGCGATGCAATCTCGGCCACCTTCGGCAAGCGGTTGGGCACGAGCAGTCCGATCGGCAGCCCGGCGCGCTCGGCAGCCGGCCACAGCCAGTCCATCGTACCGTCCGTGAGCCAGTTCGCTTCGGCCGGCTTCAGCATCGCGAAGCGCAATCCCAACATGCCGGGCTGCTGGCGCCAGGTATCGAGCACCGGGCGCTGACTCGGGTCGGCAACATCGAAGAAACCGAGAATGGCGAACCGGTCGGGATGCGCGCGCGCGGCTTCGATCGCGACCTCGTTCGCGTTCGGATCCCAGCTGGGCGGATGCAGCAGCACTGCGCGCACGCCGGCCTCGTCCATGTCGCGCAGCGCTTCGTCCTGCGTGTATTGAGACACTTGCCGGTGGATGTGCACCGGCGTGCCGCTGGTCCAGATGTGTACCTGCGCGTCTACGATCAGCATCTTCCGTCTCTCCTCGCCTGCAGCGCGTTCGTGCATCGCTCGCAGCCCGCGCCGATGAAAACTCGCTGCATGATACGTCGATGCCCCGCACGCGTCACTGTCGTCTGGCGACGGCTCGTGTGCAACGGTGCCACCACACTTGCAAACGGACGATAGGGGTGGCAACGCCGCCAATTCGACATGCTTGTCGGTACACGCCAGGATGAGCGCTGTCATCAAGCCGCAGTAGTGCCGGGTTGCAGTTGCCGCTACACTCCGGGTCGGCCGCGCTGGAGAGCCGGCGGGCCGTTCGGAGTCCTGCCGTCGCGGCCGTCGCATGACGGCGTTCGCGCACGGCGCCCGAATCCCATCGAACGCTAACAGGACGCTTTCATGGCGCAGCCAACCAACCCACCGAGCGCGCAGCCGCGTGCGCTGCTTTCCGTGCCCGACGGCATCTTCCTGATGGTCGGCATGGTGATCGGTGTGGGCATCTTCAAGGCGCCCTCGCTCGTTGCCGGAAACACCGCGGGGCCGCTCGAGTTCCTTGGCGCCTGGCTGCTCGGCGGCCTGATCTCACTCTGCGGTGCGCTGGTTTACGCCGAGCTCGCGTCGCGCTATCCGCACACCGGCGGCGAATATTCCTTCCTCGCGCGCGGATTCGGGCGCTGCGCGGCGTTTCTGTTTGCCTGGTCGCGCATGACCGTCATTCAGACGGGCGCCATCGCCGCGGTTGCGTTCGTCCTGGGCGACTACGCCTCGGAGATTCTTTCCCTGGGGGCGCACAGCTCTGCGAAATGGGCCGCAATCTCGGTGGTCGCGCTCACCGCGCTTAATTTCGTCGGCACTATCCAGTCGAAGACCGTGCAGAAGGTCATGGAGGTAGTGCTGATCAGCGCGCTGGTGCTGCTGGCGCTGTTCGCGCTGTTCGCCACCCAGGCGCCTGCCAAGCCTGTCGCGGCCGCCAATCCGCATGCGTCGTTCGGGCTCGCGATGATCTTCGTGCTCCTCACCTACGGCGGGTGGAACGAGGCCGCGTACATTTCCGGTGAAGTGCGCGACGCCCGCCGCAAGATGACCTTCATCCTCGTGTCGGGCATCATCGCCGTCACCGCGCTCTACCTGCTGGTCAACGCCGGCTACATGGCGGCACTCGGCCTGGGCGGCATGGCCGAATCGAAAGCGGTTGCAGCCGACGTGATGCGCATCCTCACCGGCGATCGCGGCGCGGTGATGCTGGCGCTGATCGTGTGCGTCTCTGCGGCCACCACCATGAACGCGGCGATCTTCACCGGCGCACGGACGAGCTACGCCTTCGGCCAGGATTTCCGCTTGTTCGGCCCGCTGGGCAGCTGGCGCGAGCGCGGCAGCACGCCCGCCAACGCGCTCCTGGTGCAAGGTGCAATCACGCTCGCATTGGTCGCCGCCAGCTCGGCCACGCCGGACGGCTTCAGCGCGATGGTCGCCTATACTTCGCCCGTGTTCTGGACTTTCTTCCTGCTCACCGGCGCGACGATCTTCGTCTTCCGCGCACGCGGCGGCGAGGCGCCGGCGTTCAAGGTGCCGCTCTATCCTGTCATCCCGCTGGCATTCATCGCAAGCTGTGCCTACATGCTGTGGTCGAGCATCGACTACATTCGCAATCCCGTGTACGGACCGAGCTTCGGCGAAATGGTGCTGACCGGGATCGCCATCATGGCGGCGGGCATTCCGCTTTATTTCCTCGCCCGCAAGTAGCCTCCCCGTCAGGCCGGCATGCAGCCGCGACGCCCGCGCCGAATCGAGCATCCGCAACCGCCGCGGTCGCAGCGACCCCAGCCGCCGCGCGCCGTCACGCCCGAGCCCGGGCTCGTCCGCGTTTCCAAGCGCATGGCCGCGATGGGTTTGTGCTCGCGGCGCGAGGCCGACGAATGGATTGAGAAGGGCTGGGTGCGGGTGGACGGCGCCCGGATCACCGAGCTCGGCACGCGCGTCGGCCCCGAACAGCGCATCACGGTGGAG
>JBOIEI010000660.1:0-5991 GCA_050741055.1 Burkholderiales bacterium
ACCCACTGGCCGCCTTCCAGGCGGCGGAAGAAGCAGTTTGCCCGCCCAGTGTGACAGGCGATGCCGCCGATCTGCTCGACTTCCAGCAGGATCACGTCCTCGTCGCAGTCGAGGCGGATGGAACGCACCTTTTGCACGTGGCCCGATTCCTCGCCCTTGCGCCACAGGCGCTTGCGCGAGCGCGACCAGTACACCGCGTTGCCGCTCTCGGCGGTCTCCTGCAACGCTTCCCGGTTCATCCAGGCCACCATCAACACGCGTCCGCTGCCCGCTTCCTGCGCAATGGCCGGCACCAGGCCATCCTGCGACCACTTGATCTCGCTCAGCCACTGCTGCGTCATGGATGTTCTTCCGTCACACCGGCGCCTCTTGGCGCCGTACTTCGACACCGGCGCCTCTTGGCGCCGTACTTCGCTTGTGCCTTGGCGCCGTCCTTAACCTTGCGCCTTGGCGCCGTCCTTAGCTCGCGGCCGGCGCCGGACCTCGATCCCTCACCACGATCCCTTGGGCCGTCATGTGCGCCTTCACTGCATCGACCGTGAGCTCGCCGTAGTGAAAGACGCTCGCCGCCAGCACCGCGTCGGCATGGCCTTCGAGCACGCCCGCGGCGAAATGATCGATCGAGCCGACGCCGCCGCTCGCCACGATCGGAATTTCGAGCGCGTCGGAGAACGCGCGCGTGAGCGCGAGATCGAAGCCCTGCCGCGTGCCGTCGCGATCCATGCTGGTGAGGAGAATTTCGCCTGCGCCCGCCGCCTGCATGTGCCGGCCCCATTCTAGCGCGTCCAATCCGGTCGCCCGCCGCCCGCCGTGGGTGAATACTTCCCAGCGAACCGGATCCGAATCCGGCACCCGCTTGGCATCGACCGCCACCACGATGCACTGGGAGCCGAAGCGCGCGCATGCATCGAGCACGAGTTGCGGATTCTGTACCGCGGAGGTATTGATGCTCACCTTGTCGGCGCCGGCGTTGAGCAGCCGGCGCACGTCCTCGACACTGCGAACCCCGCCGCCGACCGTGAGCGGAATGAAAACCTGGGCGGCTACGTCTTCGATCACCTTGAGGATAAGACCGCGTCCCTCGGAGCTCGCCGTGATGTCGAGGAACGTGAGCTCGTCCGCGCCCTCGGCGTCGTAACGCCGTGCGATCTCGATCGGATCGCCGGCATCGCGCAGGCCGACGAAATTGACACCCTTGACGACGCGCCCGCCGGTCACGTCGAGGCAGGGAATGATGCGCTTGGCGAGAGCCATGATGGGTGCTCGGCTGCCCCGCCGCGGCCGGCGCGCCGGGTGCGGCTGCTAGGCTCCGTCCCCCTGCGCGGCCGCGAGCGCCTGCGCGAAATCGAGCGTGCCCTGGTAGAGCGCCCGCCCGGTGATGGCGCCGACGATGCCCTCGGCTTCCACCGCGCGCAGGGCTTCGATGTCTTTCAGATCGGTGATGCCGCCGCTCGCGATCACCGGCACGCTCAGCTCGCGCGCCAGCCGCACCGTGGCTTCGATGTTGATGCCCGTGAGCATGCCGTCGCGGCCGATATCGGTGTAGATGATCGCCTCGACGCCGTAGTCCTCGAACTTCTTCGCCAGGTCGACCACCTCGTGGCGCGTCATCTTCGACCAGCCTTCGACCGCGATCTTGCCGTCGCGCGCATCCAGCGCCACCATCACGTGCCCCGGGAAAGCCCCGCAGGCATCGTGCAAGAACCCCGGCGTCTTCACCGCCGCGGTGCCGATGATCACGTAGCTCACACCGTCGTCGAGATAGCGCTCGATGGTATCGAGGTCGCGAATGCCCCCGCCGAGCTGCACGGGCATGTCGCCCGCGGCATCGACGATGCGGCGGATGACCGCTTCGTTTTTGGGCTTGCCGGCCTGGGCGCCGTTCAGGTCGACCACGTGCAGGCGCTTTGCGCCCTGGTCGAGCCAATGCCTGGCCATGGCCGGCGGATCCTCGGAGAACACGGTCGCCTGATCCATGTCGCCTTGCTTCAAGCGAACGCACTTGCCGTCCTTCAGGTCGATTGCGGGAATGATCAGCATAACGGCTCGGTGAATGCGGATGACGATCTGCCGCACGCGTGAGGATGGTTGCGGCGGGGCCGGAAACCCATCGTGATTTTCGGTTCGATGAAAAGCGGTTCGATGAAAAGCGACTGAACGCGATCAGGCACTGGTGCTAGTGCTGGCAGACCGGGCCGGCACGGTGCCGTCCCAGGCGGCAAAATTGCGCAGCAACGCAAGCCCCGCAGCCTGGCTTTTCTCCGGGTGGAATTGCACGGCGAAGATATTATCGCGGGCCACGGCACACGTAAACCGGAACGGATAGCACGTCGTTGCGGCCACGACGTCCGTATCGTCCGGCCGCGGATAGTAGCTGTGGACGAAATAGAAGCGGCAGCCGTCCGGAATCGATTGCCACATGGGATGGGCGCGCTCCTGGCGCACCTCGTTCCACCCCATGTGCGGAACCTTCAACCTGGCGCCATCGGCGTCCTTCATCGCAGCGGCCGGAAAACGCACGACCTTGCCGCGAAACACCGCAAGCCCTGCGACGTCGCCTTCTTCACTCGCCTCGAACAGCATCTGCAGGCCGATGCAGATGCCGAGAAAAGGCTTGCGGCGCGCGGCGTCGATGACCGCAGCTCGCAATCCGCGGCTATCCAGCTCACGCATGCAATCGGGCATCGCGCCCTGTCCCGGAAAAACGACGCGCTGCGCATGCGCGATAACTGCCGCATCGCTGGTGACGACCACGCGGCATTGCGGCGCGACGTGCTCCAGCGCCTTCGATACCGAGCGCAGATTGCCCATGCCATAGTCGATGACAGCGATCGTGTTCATGCGGCTCAAGTGCAGTTCGTGGACAGGCTAGAGCGAGCCCTTGGTCGACGGCACGACGCCTTGCAGGCGGGGATCGATCTCGACCGCCATGCGCAGCGCGCGGCCGAACGCCTTGAACACGGTTTCGGCCTGGTGATGCGCGTTGGCGCCACGCAGGTTGTCGATGTGCAACGCCGCCTGCGCGTGGTTGACGAAGCCCTGGAAGAACTCGTGCACGAGGTCGACGTCGAACTCGCCGACGCGCGAGCGCACGAACGGCACGTGGAATTCGAGCCGCGGGCGCCCGGACAGGTCGACCACCACGCGCGACAGCGCCTCGTCCAGCGGCACATAGGCATGCCCGTAACGCCGCAACCCCTTCTTTTCGCCGACGGCTTGAGCGATCGCGGCGCCCAGCGCAATGCCGACATCCTCGACGGTGTGATGCGCATCGACGTGCAGATCGCCCTTGGCGGAGATTTCCAGATCGATCACGCCGTGGCGCGCCACCTGCTCGAGCATGTGATCCAGGAACGCGATGCCGGTCGCGATGGCAGCCCGGCCGCTGCCGTCGAGATCGAGCCGCACGCCGATCTGCGTTTCGAGCGTGTTGCGGCTTACCTGGGCTTCACGCATGGGCCGTCCCGAGACCTGCCGCCAGCGCGGCAAGGAAAGCGTCGTTCTCGGCCGCGGTGCCGACCGTGACCCGCAGGCAGTTCTCAAGCGCCGGATGGGCGCCGGCGAGATTCTTGATGAGAATGCCCGACGCGTTCAGCGCCGCGCACACCGCCGGCGCTCCCGGCACGCGGAAGAGCAGGAAATTGGCCTGGCTCGGATAGACCTCCACGCCCGGCATCGCCTGCAACTTCGCGGCCAGCCGGCTGCGCTCGTTACGGATCTCGGCCGCCTGCGCTTCGAGCACGTGCGCGGAGCGCAGCACGCGCGTCGCGACCACCTGCGATAGCGCGTTGACGTTGTACGGCAGGCGCAGCTTTTCGAACTGCACGCTCCACTCGGGGCTCGCGATCAACATGCCGAGCCGCAGCCCGGCGAGCCCGAGCTTGGACAAGGTGCGCATCAGCACCAGGTTCGGGAACTCCTGCAACCGCGGCATGAAGCTCGCCTGCGCGAACGGATGATAGGCCTCGTCGATCACCACCAGCCCCGGCGCCGCGCGTACGATGCGCTCGATCGCGGCCGCGTCGAACAGGTTGCCGGTGGGATTGTTCGGATAGGCGAGGAACACGAGCGCCGGACGGTGGCGCGCCATGGCGACGATCACCGCGTCGGTATCGAGCGAAAAATCGGCGCGCAGCGGCACACCGACGAACTGCAAACCGCACACCCGCGCAATCAGCGGAAACATCGCGAACGAAGGCTCCACTCCCAGCATGCTGCCGCCGGGGCGCGCACAGCCGAGCGCCAGCAACTGGATGATCTCGTCGGAGCCGTTGCCGAGCACGAGCTCCATCGCGTCGGGCACCTGCATGTATTCGCGCAGCGCGGCCTTCAGTTCGCGCGCCAGCGGGTCGGGATAGCGGTTGAGCGCCACCGCCGAAGCCAGCTCGCCCAGCTGCGCGCGCAACGCCGGCGGCAACGCGTGCGGATTTTCCATGGCGTCGAGCTTCACCATCCCGGCCGATTCGGGGACCGAATACGGACGCAGGCTGCGGATATCCTCGCGCACGATACGCGCGACCCATTGCTCGATCCGGCTTGCCGGCATGAATTCCGCGGGCTTCATCGCGGCCCAATGTTACCCGAAAGCCCGCGACCGCGACCGGCCTGGCCGTACCCGACGCAGCGGTGGAATCGACGGATCGCCGCAACCCTGGTGCTGCACACGAGGGGGACAGACGCTCACTCAGCACCTGCCATGCATCGAAGGCGCCGGCGCGTGCGTGCGGCGCTCCACTTCACACCCCGAGCCACTCGCACAACCCGATCAGGTCGGAGAACTCCAGCATGTCGACGCTCTCGCCGATCCACGGCAGGCCGTGGCGATTGATCCAGGCGCTGCGGGCACCGGCCGCAATCGCACCGCGCACGTCGAGATCCGGATCGTCGCCGACGTGCAGGACCGCCTCTGCGGAACATGCAACGCCCGCGCATGCCGCATCGAAAATGCGCTTGTCGGGTTTGGCGTAACCGACGCTGCGTGCGCTAACCACGGCCGCGAAATATTCGTGGATGCCGATCTTGTTCACGTCGGCGTTGCCGTTCGAAATGACCGCCAAGCGATAGCGCCCGGCGAGCCGCCCCAGCGCCTCGCGCGCGTCGGGATAGAGCTCGATCTCGTTGCGTGCGGCCAGGAACACGTCCATTGCGGGATCGGCCAGGGCCGGATCTTCCTCGTAGTGGCGCAGCGCCCGCCGCAGCGCCTCGTGGCGCAGGGCCGTGAAGTCGTGCGCGATTCCCGGTTGGTCGCACGCCAGCGTGCGCCGGTAGAGCGCAAACTCCGGCGGCGGCAGCGCTTTGGCGAATTTCGGTGCGTTGCGCTCGCACCATTCGTGCAGGATGCGCTCGGCGCGCTCGATCACGGGCGCGATCGGCCATAGCGTGTCGTCGAGATCGAGCGTTACGGCGCGTATGCGATGCGGCATGTCGGTCGTGATGGATGTCGCGCGTGGTCGTGCCGGTCGTGATCGTGTCAGTCGTACTCGTGTCGCGCGTGGTCGTGTCAGTCGTCATCGCGTCGCGCGTGGGATCGCCGTCCGTGCGCACCGCGCTCGACGAGCGCCACGGCGGCTTCAATCCTTCGAGCCGGGCGCGTCCTGTACACGGTATCGCGCCGAGCGTGCATGCGCGCTCAAGCCCTCGCCTTCGGCGAGCGTCATTGCGATCCGTCCCAGACGCTCGGCGCCGGATGGCGATAGCGCGATCAGGCTGGACCGCTTCTGGAAATCGTACACGCCGAGCGGCGACGAGAAACGCGCGCTGCGCGAGGTCGGCAAAACGTGGTTGGGTCCGGCGCAGTAATCGCCCACGGCTTCGCAACTGTAGCGACCGACGAAAATGGCACCGGCATTGTGGATGCGCTCGATCACGGCGTCGGCATCGGCGAGCGCGAGCTCCAGGTGCTCGGGCGCGACCCGGTTCGCGATCGTCAACGCTTCGTCCAGATCCCGCGTCGCGATGAGCGCGCCGCGATGGGCAAGAGCCGCCTCGATG
>JBOIEI010000661.1:0-3393 GCA_050741055.1 Burkholderiales bacterium
TGCCTGTACGTTAAGTATCACCTTCTGTTCCACGCCCTCAAGCGGTGTAGACAATATAGATCCCATGCTGTCGGCCCCGTTAACCATCGAACCGCCCCGAGGCCCCGCAGGGCGCCAGACCTCAAAGGTCGCTTTAGAATTCCTTAGGCCAGCTCGCCAAGGATCGGTGTCGGTCTGGCATCATTGCATGCTTGAAGTCGTATGCCTCAAAAAGCGGCCTTCGTATAGTGGCAATACCCCAGCTTCCCAAGCTGGTGCGACGGGTTCGATTCCCGTAGGCCGCTCCACAGCCAAAGTTTCCAGAGAGCGCCTTAGCGCGTCCTGAGCTGCTCAGTAAGCCATGCTACGGCGGAGCTTTCACTTCCGAAGACCTTGCACTCCAGGCCGCGCTGCCTGCTCAACAAGGCGATGTACTCATGCGACGTGGCCATCTCTCTAGAGTCTGAGACCAGCGCGAGCTTAAAGCCCTTTATTCGTTTTGCGCACTCGATAGCGCCGGACAAATCCCACGCGGTAACTTTGTACAGAGGTAGTGAACGGCTGATGGACACCAGAAGCTTTCTCGCTTTATGCGCGCGAAAAGCATTAAACGTCGCGTGCACGAACTCGCGTGTCTCTTCTCCCGTCTCCCGCTCGACCATCTCCGCCCTGAGGTAGCCGTCGCACATCTTGATGTCGTACTTCATTTGCAAGGTCCGGGCGGATGCGGCAGGGCGCGAAAATTATCAGAGCGCCGTAGCGGTTTGTGAATGGCAGATCAGCAGAGGTTAGCGCTAATCGGGCAACTCGGTTGCCGAATATCGGCACATCGATTGCAGTAAACGAACGCGCGCCGCTTTCCTGCGGCGAAGCGAGGTCTGACGAACTTCGGCGTCAATCTCACGCGGCTTGCGCCCCGGTCTGTATCGGCGCTGCGCCACGCGCACAGCAAGCAGGACGAGTTCGTGTACATCCTGCGCGGGCATCCGACCCTGCATACCGATGAAGGTCGAACGCGGCTGTCGCCGGGCATGTGTGCCGGATTCAAGGCCGGCACCGGCAATGCCCATCGCTTGATCAATGAAACCGGCGAGGAAGTTACCTACCTCGAAGTGGGTGACAGAACGCCTGGCGACGAGGGTAGCTATCCGGACGATGACCTGAAGGCGGTGGTGGTCGACGGCAAGTGGAAGTTCGCGCGCAAAGATGGCTCACCCTACTAGAGTGACGCCTTAGCCGCCGCGGTTCTTGCTTTCGAGGGTGCCGATGAGGCCGTCGATGCCGTGGTTGCGCACCGTGTCGTTGAAGGCGCTGCGGTAGGTCGCGACCAGGCTGATGCCGCTGATGCGCACGTCGAAGACCTTCCAAGCCGCGCCGGACTTCTGCATGTCGTAGTCGATGGCGACGGGCTCCGCGCCCGGCTGCCTGACCTGCGAGCGCACCGTCACCTCGGTGTCGCCCGGGCTGGCGCGCAGCGCGCGGAACGAAATCGACTGGCCGCGATAGCCGGCGAGGGCGCCCGAATAGGTGCGCACCAGAAGCGTGCGGAACTCCTCGATCAGGCGCTGCTGCTGGGCGGGATCCGCGTGCCGCCAGTTGGCGCCGAGCGCGATCTGCGTGGCGCGCGCGAAATCGAAGTGCGGCAGGATCTTCGCTTCGACCAGCTCGGCAAGCTTGCCCGCGTCGCCGACGTCGATGGTCTTCATCGACGCGGTAACCTCGTCGGAGATCGTGCGCATCAGCACGTCGGGCGCGATCTCCTGCGACAGGGCGAGAGGGGCCGCCAGCAGCATGAGCGCTGCGGCGGCAAGGCGGCGCAGGCGCGCCGCCAGCCGCGGCTTCAGCACGGCCTTACTGCGCCGGAGCGATGAAGCTGTAGTCGTCGGCCCAGACGCCCGTGGCCCAGATGCTGCCCGGCGCGGCGGTCGAGCCGCCGGTGGCTTCTTCGACGACCGGATTCTGGACGTTGGGCAGCGCGCGGTCGACCAGGTTCTGGTCGTACGGCGCACCGCTCTCGGCGGCGAAGGCCGGCGCGGCCAGGATGGCGAATGACACTGCAGCGATGATGCGTTTCATGATTCGGTTCCCTTAGGTTGAGGTTTGGTTTCGTTTAACTACTAGGCCGCCAGTTTGTCGGCCGCGGATGTCGGCTCCATTTCAGATCCGGGCGCCGTGCGTTACAGCCGAAACGGCGCTACTCGCGCTCGAGCAGACCGGCAACGATGCGCACTCGCTCGCCCGGCGCGAAGCGCCGCAGTTCTTCCACCAGCGTCACGGCGCGCGCGTCGTCGAAGCGGACCACGAGCTGCTGAGCGGTCTGCGGGTTGATGCTGTGCTCGACCGCTTCCCGAAAGCCATGGATGTCGAGCGGCACCTCGCGCACGCTCTCGACGACTCCGGAGAGGGCGGAGCCGAGGATTAGTGCGGCGAGGAAAGTGTTCATGCTTGTTGAGAGAGTGCCTCCCGACATGGATCCCATCTAAGGGGAGGGGGAGAGGAAGGGATCCGGTGCTGCTGTCGGGAGGCTAAAGAACCGCGATGGAGGCGTCGCTGAACGCCTCGATGATGGCAAGGCCCGAGCCGGCGAGGCGAAAGCGCTGTCCGGGCTCGAGCACCACGTCGCGCGGGCTGTTTTCTTCCGTGACCCATACCGCGCCCTGCAGCACCTGCAGCGTGCTGCCGGCGCCGTCGCGTACGCGGATCGCCGCGCCGCGCGGCAGGCTGAGACCGGCCGATTGCAGATCGATCCTCACGCGGCCCAGCCCTCGGCTGCCGGCCAGGCGCACTCCACGCCGAGCGCTACGCCACCGTACGGATCGGGGTCGCTTGCTTCGACTGGAGCGGCATCTTCCTGGGATTCGTCATCGAACATGACGCCATGGTGGGCGGCGCCGATTGCGCAGCGGTTTCAGCTCTCTTACAGCTGTAACGCGGGCCGGGCGAGTGCGCGCGCTAGGGCGGCGGCAAGCTCGCGCGACTGCACCGGCTTTTTCAGGATCTCGTCCACGCCGGCGGCGACCGCGCGCTCGCTCATCATCGGACCGATGTAGCCGCTCACCAGCACGATAGGCAGGTCGGCGCGGCGCGCGCGCAGCTTGCGGGCGAGGTCGGTGCCGGTAAGCCCCGGCATCACTTCGTCGGCGATGACGGCGTCGAAGCGCTGCGGCGCCGCTTCGAAGCCGGCGAGCGCGGCGGTACCGTCGGAGAAGGCCACCGGCTCGTAGCCCAGCCGCTTCAGCACTTCCGCAGTCAGCGCGACCAGCGCCGCCTCGTCGTCGACCACCAGCACGCGTTCGCCCCGGCCGCGCGCCACCGGCGCTTCGTCTTCGCCTTCGGCTACCGCCGGAGAATCGACCCGCGGCAGATAGATCACGAAGCGGCTGCCGCGGCCGAGCTCGCTTTTCACGTCGATGG
>JBOIEI010000662.1:0-2575 GCA_050741055.1 Burkholderiales bacterium
GAGTAGAGACATGCCGGAAATCGATAGCGGACGCTCGAACGAGCGCCGGATGCTCGCGGAGAGCGTGGCCGACTTCGCACGCCGCGCGACCGACATGGGGCGCGTGCGCAAGTGGCGCGGCGTGGCGCCCGGTTTCGACCGCGGCCTGTGGCAGGAGATGGCGGCCCTGGGCTGGACCGGACTGCTGATCCCCGAGCGCTTCGGCGGCATGGGCCTCGGCCTCGCCGAGATGGCCGAAGTGAGCCGGGGGCTCGCCCGCGTGCTCATGCCCGAGCCGCTGGTCGCGTGCGCGGTGCTTGCCGCGCGCGCGCTCGTTCACTGCGACAACGAAGCCTTCGGCGCGGAATTGCTGCCGCGCATCGCCGCCGGCGAATGCATCGCCGCGCTGGCCTGGCAGGAGCAGGCGGGTGATCTCGGCAACCGCACACCGGCGACCGAAGCCGCGCTGCGCGGCGGCCAGGTCGTCCTCAATGGCAGCAAGCGTTTCGTCGCCGGCGCGGCCGGCGCAGATGGATTCGTCGTCTCGGCGCGTGGCGGCTCGGGCACCGTGCTCGTCTGGGTACCCGCGACGACGCCGGGCTCGAGCGTGCGCCTGGAAGCGATGGCCGACGGCCGCCTCTCCGGACGTCTGGAGCTGGCCGATGTCAAGCTGCCGGAGAAGCACATCCTCGCGCCGGCCGAGATCGCGCAGTCGGCGCTGGATCGCGCGCTGAACGAAGCGACCGTCATGGTGAGCGCCGAGCTTCTCGGCATCATGAGCCGGGCGCTGGAAATGACGCTCGACTACCTGCGCACGCGGGTGCAGTTCGGGCGCAGCATCGGCAGCTTCCAGGCCCTGCAGCACCGTGCCGTCGATCTGTACGTGCAGGAGCAACTGGCGTCGGTGGCGCTGGCCGATGCGGTGAGCGCGATCGACGAGCAGCCCGACGATCCGCTCACCGTGGCCGCCGTGAGCCGGGCGAAGGCGCGCTGCTCCGATGCCGCCTCGCTCATCACGCGCCAGGCGATTCAGATGCACGGGGCGATCGGTTTCACCGAGGACAGCGACGTGGGCCTGTACGTGAAGCGGACACTGACCCTGTCGGCATGGCTCGGCAACAGCGCATATCACCGGCGCCGCTTCGCCGGCGTCGCGCCCGCCGATGCGGAATGAGGAGAACGCGATGAGCGACTGGAATGCGACCAGCGACGAGGCCTTTCGCAAGGAAGTTCGCAGCTTCTTTGAAACCGCCTATCCCGAAGAGCTGCGCTTTCTGCCGCGGCGACTGCGCTGGAGCGAGTGCAAGCCGTGGTACCTGACGCTCGCGCGCAAGGGCTGGATCGCTCCGGCCTGGCCGAAGGAATACGGCGGCATGGCGCTGTCGCCGTCGAAACAGATCATCATGGCCGAGGAGACCGAGCGCGCGGGCATCGGCCGCATGCCCGACCAGGGCATCACGCAGGTCGGGCCCACCATCATGCGCTACGGCACCGAGGCGCAGAAGGAGAAATACCTGCAGCCGATTCTCGACGGCGAGCACGTGTGGTGCCAGGGCTATTCCGAGCCGAACTCGGGCTCGGATCTCGCGAGCCTGCAGACGAGTGCCGTGCGCGAAGGTGACGATTACGTCATCAATGGATCGAAGATCTGGACCTCGATGTCGATGGATGCGAGCCACATGTACATCCTGGTTCGCACCGACCGCAATGCGCCGAAGAAGCAGGAAGGCATCAGCTTCATGCTGCTCGACATGAAGACGCCCGGCATCACGCTGCGTCCCATCCGCAACATCGCCGGGCACGAGGAGTTCGCGCAGGTGTTCTTCGACAGCGTGCGCACCCCCGTCGATGCGCTGGTGGGCAGCCTCAACAAGGGCTGGACGATCGCCAAGGCGCTGCTCGGCTTCGAGCGTCTCGGCATCGGCAGCCCGCGGCGTCCGCGCTACGCCTTCACGCGTCTGGAGAAAGTCGCACGCAGTCGCGGGCTCATGGACGATCCCGCTTTCGCCGACCGCTTCGCCCAGTTGCGGCTGGATCTGGCCGACTTGAGCTCGCTCTACGGCCGTTACGTCGACCAGGTACGGCGCGGCGAGACGCTCGGCCCCGACGTTTCGATCCTCAAAATCTGGTCGATGGAGCTCTATCAGCGTATCTCCGAGCTGCTGGTCGAGGCGGCCGAGGAGAAGGGTGCGTTCGAAGGCGATGTCGATTTCGACGACGATTGCGTCGACGTTCTGGCGCCGTTCTACATGTCGCGCCCGGGCACCATCTACGGCGGCTCCAACGAGATCCAGCGCAACATCGTTGTCAAGGACGTTTTGCGGCTGCCCGGAAAGTAGCGCTGGGCGAAGAAGCGAACCATATCCGAGGCTTGGAATCCAACCTTGGCGTTGAAATAATGCGGCCGCCGCCCATCGGATGATTGGCACGTCCCGCGGTGTGACCACCGTCCGCCTGGAGGGGAAATTGCATCAGGCTCGTTCGCGAGGTCCTTTGCGGCCAGCAACAACCACCGTTACGGATGCGAGCATGTTCGGGAAAAACGCCGCGCACTGCGCCAACGCGGAATTGTGCTCGTTTTCTCTCGGCAACGGAG
>JBOIEI010000663.1:0-5124 GCA_050741055.1 Burkholderiales bacterium
GGCGCGCATATCCCGCATCTGCGCCGCTATGCCCGGGCGCTGACCGGCGATGTGACCCGGGCTGATCGGTGAAGGTTTGGCCACACCGCCGCCCGTGATCGTTGTCGCGGGAATAAAGCCGTTGTGGCTCGTGTATACCGGCCAAGAATCGAAGCCGGTGTCACGGCTCGCGCGAACGCACGGGGGAAGATCGCCTTGAGCCGGAATGGGCGGGATAGGGGAGCGCCATGTCTTGATCGCAGGATCGCGATCGCTGCAGCGAATGGGCACCGGCGATGAGCCGTTTCGACGCGCTCATTGGCGCGCATATCCCGCATCTGCGCCGCTATGCCCGGGCGCTGACCGGCGATGTGACCCGGGCGGACGACCTGGTGCAGGACACGCTGGAACGAGCCTGGATCAAGTTTCATCTCTGGCAGCCGGCGTTGGATCTGCGGCCCTGGCTTTTCACCATCATGCACAACCTCTACGTCAATCAGGTGCGCGCGAACATTCGTCGCGAACGGATTCCGGCGAGCGACGGCGAAGCCGAGCGCTCGGGCGCACGCCCCAATCAGACCGACATGCTGGAAGTCTCGGAAGTGATTGCCTGCCTGGATCGCTTGCCGCCCGAGCAGCGCGAAGTGTTGTTGCTGGTTTCCCTGGAAAGCCTCAACTACACGCAGGTCGGAAAAATACTGGGCATTCCCGTCGGCACTGTCACCTCGCGCCTTGCCCGCGCGCGGGCGCGATTGCGCATCTTGCTCGAAGGCGGCGCGGGCGAGGGCGATCTGAAGGTGGTCAAATGACGCTCGAGACCGTTCGCGAAGACGATCTGCACGCCTATATCGACCGTGCGCTCGATGCCGGTCGATCGCAGCAGATCGAGGCCTGGCTCGAGCAGCAAGCCGATGTCGCGCGTGCCGTGCAGGCGTATCGCAGCCAGGTCGCGCTGCTGCATGCGGCGTTCGATTCCGTCCTGACCGAGCCGTTGCCGGCGCGTCTCATGTCTCCCGCGCACCGGCGCCGGCCGTTGTGGCGCGTGGCGAGCGCGATGTCGTGGCTCATCTTCGGCACACTGCTTGGCTGGACGCTGCACGGAATGCGCGAGCCCGCGCCGGCACCGGCATTGCCGCAGCATGCGGCGGTTGCCCATGCGGCGTTCGTCACCGAAGTGCGCCACCCGGTCGAGGTGCGCGCCAGCGAGGAGAAGCACCTGGTCGGGTGGCTCTCGAAGCGCCTTGGCACGCCGATTCGCGCGCCCAAGCTCTCGGCGCACGGATTCGAGCTTCTCGGAGGCAGACTCCTGCCCGAATCGGCGCGCCCCGGCGCCCAACTCATGTACCAGGACGCGGCGGGCCGTCGGCTCACGCTCTACCTGAGCGCCGATGTTGCCACTCGCGACAGCGCAATCCGCACGCGCGACGGCGCATTCCGCACGCGCGACAGCGCATTCAGTTATGTCCGTGAAGGCGCGGTGCACGTGTTCTACTGGACCGATCGCAGCCTCGGTTATGCGTTATCGGGCGAGCTGGATAAAGCCGAGATGCTGACTCTGGCGCGCACGATCTACCAGCAGATGAACCCATGAGAAGCCCTATGCGGCTGTTGTGTTTTACGCTCGCCGGATGCACCATCGGCGCGCGCTTTCGTGCTGTTCCATCAACTGTAGAGAAGGAGTTCAGAATGAGAAGGAGCTGCGTAGTCGCGGTCGTCATCGCCGCGGTCGGAATTGGGAGCGCGCTCGATGTGGCCGCGCAAAAACGAAAGCCCGAAGCCAGCATCAAGATGCGCCAGGCCGCGTTCACGGTGATGAATTGGAATTTCGGCGTGCTCGCAGCGATGGCGAAGGGGCAGAGGCCCTACGATCAGGCGGAAGCGGTCAAGCGCGCCGAGGCGGTTGCGGTGCTGAGCCATTTGCCGTTCGAGGGATTTCCCAAGGGAACCGAATCCGGCCTCGATACGCGCGCGCTGCCCGAGGTCTGGAGCGATCCGGACAAGTTCAAGTCAAACCAGGAACGGCTGCAATCGGAGACTGCGAAGCTGGTCGAGGCCGCCAAGAGCGGCGATCCCGGGCAGCTCAAGTCGCAGGTCGGTGCGACGGCGAAAGCCTGCTCGAACTGTCACGACGACTTCCGCCGCGAGAAGTAATTTTTCTCCCGAGCGAGCGGCACGGCCGCTCGCTCGCCCAAGCGGATATCCAAGGCGGTGATCCGCGGCTCGGCTGGCAGCCCCACGTCGCCCGCGCCGCCGAGCCATTCCGCTTGCCCCCCGCTTGCTTTTATGGGCGGCCGAATCCCGCCCGCCGCATGCGCGCGTTGCCTCGGACAAGACCTCAGCGTGGCTACGAGCGCCAATCTGTTGATCGCAGGCCACAAAGCCGGTACCCTAATTCGCTTTTGTCAGGCACAAGGAGAGCGTCATGCCCGATATCGGCGACGAACTGTCGAAGGACAAGCTGGTGCAGGATTTCAAGCTGGTGATTGCCGATGCGGAAGAGCTGTTGCGGGCAACCGCGGCCCAGGCGGGCGAGAAAGTGACGGCCGCGCGCGAGCGCATTCAGGACCGGATCCACACCGCCAAGATACGGGTGGCCGAGGCCGAAGAGGCCGTGATGGTGAGAACGCGCGAGGCGGCGCGCGTGACCGATGAATTCGTGCATGACAAGCCCTGGTATGCGGTCGGCATCGCGGCCGGCGTGGGGCTCATCATCGGCATGCTGATCGGGCGCCGCTGATCGTGATGGCGCGCGAGTCGGGTGGGGAGCATGCGTCTTCCCCGGGCATCCTCGCTTCGCTGCGTGGGCTGACCGCGACCGCGCTCGCCATTGCCCAGGCGCGCCTGCAGCTTCTCTCCAACGAGCTGCAGGAGCAGGGCGTTCGCGGTCTGCAGATGCTCGCCCTGGGCGCGATCGCGCTGTTCTGCGCTGCCACCGGAGTGCTGTTGTTGACGGCGTGGATCGTCATCGCGCTGTGGGATCAATACCGCTTGCTGACGATCGGTGTGCTGGCTTTGATCTACTTCGCCGGTTGCGCCGCGGCACTGCGCGCGCTCAAGATCAAGGCCGCCGAGCGGCCGAAGCTATTCGCGGCGAGCCTGGCCGAGCTGCAGCGCGACCGCGATCTGTTGCGGCCATGATGGCGCGCTCGCTCACCCGGGTGCTGGTCGAGCGCGAGCGGCTGCGCGGCCGCATCGAAGGGCAGCGGCGTGAGGTTGCGCGCTATGGGGAGGGGCTGGCGAGACCCGCAGCGATCATCGATCGGGTTATCCAGGCCGGCCGCTTCCTGCGCGCACACCCTCTCGTCGTGGCTGCGGCCGGTGTCGCGGTATTCGCCCTGCGAGGCCGCACGATGCTCGGCCTGGCTACCCGCGGCTTCGCCGTCTGGCGGCTCGCGCGGCGCGCGCGGGCGCTCCTGCGTTCCGCCGGCTACTGAGCGCTTCTCATGGCACGCGCATTGGTCCGCCGGATCGGGTCGAAAAGCGTCGCGGTCTTGCGCTCGGCGCAGGAGCTGACGGCGCGCGAGAAGCGCCATCTGCTGAACGAGATCCTGCAGGTGCGCGGGCTCATGCCGCTGCTGATGAAGCAGCGCAACAAGGGGCGCTGGAGCGCGGAGGACCGCGCCGAGCTGCGCGTGCACCTGCGCCGCCTGTCCAACCTGAGCCCCTACCTGATCGTGGTCGCGTTGCCGGGATCGTTCATCCTGCTGCCCGCCCTGGCGTGGTGGCTGGATCGGCGCCGCATGCGAGGCCAGCGCCGGCAAGGCGTCGAGACCAAGGTCTGAGCGGGCGCCGCTTCGCCATGGCCCTCGCCGAAGACGCCTGGTTCGAGACCCAGTACAACGCGCGGGCCGCGGTACCTGAGCATGCGGAGATCTTCGCGTCCTACCAGGAGCGTTCGCGCCGCGCGCGCTTGAACCGCCCCTGCTACCTCGACGCCGCGTATGGCGATGGTCTGCTCGAAACCCTCGATGTCTTTCCCGCATCCGGTCCGTCCCGCGCAGTGGTGACGTTCATCCACGGCGGCTACTGGCGCTCGCGCGACAAGGCAGACTTTTCCTTTCTGGCCGACGCGCTTTGTCCGGCCGGATTCACCCTCGCCGTGCCGAACTACGCGCTGTGCCCGCGGGTAAGCATCGAGCACATCGTGCGCCAGATGCTGAAGGCACACGCCTGGGTGTATCGCAACATCGCTGCCTACGGCGGCAGGGGGGAAAAGCTGCTCGCCAGCGGCCACTCGGCGGGAGCTCATCTCGCCGCCATGATGGCCGCATGCGATTGGCATCGACACGAGCCCGATCTGCCGCCGAACCTGGTGCAGGGCGCGCTCGCGGTGAGCGGTATCTACGACTTGATGCCGCTGCGCCGCACGTCGATGAACGAGGATTTGCGCCTGGACGAGAACGCCGCGCGGGTAGCGAGCCCCGTGACCTATCGACCCTCCCGCAGCGTGGCGATCACCGCGGCGGTCGGCTCGCGCGAGTCGAGCGAGTTTCGGCGCCAGAACGGGCTGCTCGCCGAGCACTGGCCGCACTGCCGCTGCGAGACGCTGGAGCTCGCCGATGCCGATCATTTCACGATACTGCAGCACCTGGCTCGGCCGGACGGCGAACTGTTTCAGGCGCTCGAGAGGCTTGCCCGTCAAGACTGAGTGTAGTGAGGCTCGATCAGCGAGGCTCGGCGGGCCGGCGCGCGGCGCGATCAACCGGGCTCGGCGCAATCAACCGGGCGCGGCGCGCGGGCGGCTGGTGCGAATGGCGTGCAGCCAGAGCTCGGCGGCTCGGTCCAGGCCCTCGGTCGAAAAGTGACATCCATCGTAACGCTCGGCGAAGCCCAGGCTGTCGGTATCCGGTCCGGGCAGAATGCCGGCACCGGCATCGACCACTGCGCGCTGCGCCAAGCGAATCGATTCGTCCGGGCGCGTGCGCCCGCAGCGTGTCGATACCGCGACGTAGATCGGTGCAGCGACGCCGATGTCGAAGCTGACAACCGGGGCGGAATTTGTTAACGTGAATCGAGGCAATGCACGCGCTGCGGCCGACCGTTGCGATGGCGACAGTTCGGCGGTTCGCATCGGCCGGGCGTGGCGAGGAGTCCGATCTGGGTGCGATCACTTTGACATGGGCACAGGTCGCGG
The DNA here is from genome assembly GCA_050741055.1 of Burkholderiales bacterium. Classification (GTDB taxonomy): domain Bacteria; phylum Pseudomonadota; class Gammaproteobacteria; order Burkholderiales; family WYBJ01; genus WYBJ01. The sequence goes on from JBOIEI010000663.1 coordinate 5,114, forward strand.
TCGTTGCGCTG
>JBOIEI010000664.1:0-4725 GCA_050741055.1 Burkholderiales bacterium
GTATTTCCTCATCGGCGTGCTGACCATCGGGCTCGCCGTTTCCCGCAGCGGTCTGGCCGAACGGGTGGCGCGCTTCTTCCTGCGCCGCTCGCGCGGCAGCTCGCGCTCGTTCTATTTGCAGCTGCTGGCGGCCTTCCCGCTGCTCACGCTGATCCTGCCTTCGGCCACGACCCGCACCGGCATCCTGGTGCACGTCTACGAGCAGGCGCTGGAGATCGCCGGGGTGCCGCGGCGCGCACCGCTCGCGCGCGCGGTGATGATGGCGCTCAATTCCATCAATCGGCTGGCTTCCACGGTGCTGCTCACCGGCGGAATCACGCCGGTGGTGTCCGCCGCGCTCATCGGCGGCATCTACTGGAGCCAATGGCTGCTACTCATGAGCGTGCCTTACATTGCATTGCTCCTCATCGGCTCGGCCTCGATCTATGTGCTCTATCGCGACGGCTTCGAAGAGCGCCTGCCGCCGCTGCCTGTCACTGCGCCCACGCCGCTTAGCGCTCGCGAGCGGCGCACCGTCGTCATCACCCTGTGCGCTTCCGCACTGTGGCTCACCGACGCGTTGCATCACTTTCATCCGGCGGTGCCGGCAGTGCTGGCCTGGACGCTCATTCTCACGCCCCGCATCGGAGTGCTGTCGTGGAGCGAGTTCGAGCGCGACATCGGCTGGACCAATTTCTTCGTCCTGGCCTCTTCGCTGTCGCTCGCCAAGGCGCTGGTCGCGAGCGGCGCAGCCGCCTGGATGGCCGGGTTGATCGTGGCCCAGGTGCCCGCGTTTCGCGATTCGCCGCTGCTGGTGATCGCCACGCTGCTCGTATGTTCGGTGCCGTTGCGGCTGCTGATTCCCAACATCACCGGGTTTCTCGCCACCGCCATTCCGGTGGCGATGTCGATCGGCACGGCGGCTTCGGTCAATCCCATGCTGTGCGGGCTTGCGGTGATGATCGCGGGCGATGCCGTCCTGTACTATCCCGCGCAAAGCGCATCGTCGCTGGCGGTGTATCAGCGCGGCTACTTGAGCGCCCCCGAGATTTTCCGCTTTGGTGTATGGATGACGCTGATCGCCTTCGTGGTGGTGCTGGCGATTGCGATTCCATACTGGACGGCGGTGGGCGAGCCGCTGCGCACCGGTTGAAGACAGGCGAGGGAACATTGGCGACAGGAAAGAATGCGAACAAGGGCAGGAAGGCGAAAACGGTCGCTGATAAGGACATGACCGCGGGGCTCGACGCGATCGCTGCGGCCAATTGCCGCCGGATCCTCTCCGGCGGCATGGCGCGAACTCTGGCATTCGAGATCACGGCGCTCACGCCGAGGAAGGTCGCGGCGCGGATGAGGTTGCTGCCACGGCACATGAATCACAACGGCCGGGTCAACGGTGGCGCCATCATGGCTTTCGCGGATCTGCTCGGCGCGCTCGGCGCGGCGATGCATCGCCCGGAAGGCTACCGCGGCGGCACGCTGGAATCGAAGACCAACTTCTTCGCGTCCGGCAGCGGAGAGGTCATCGTCGCGGTGTGTGTCCCATTGCACATCGGGCGCACGACATCGGTGTGGCAGACGACCGTCTCCGGCACTGCGGGCCTAAAGATTGCAATGGTCACGCAAACGCAGATGGCGTTACCTGTGCGCGTGAATGGCGTGTAATCGCCATCTTGAAATCTGGGCTTCGTCGTACGGGATGTTACGAATTTGATCCTCGGCGAAACATCGTTCTAATAGCGCGACGTTTCATGCACGAGCGTTTCACGCGCGACCGTTTCAACCGAATCGATTCAATCAGGCAGCTATTCGTGATCGCCGATACCACCATGTGTCGCCCCCAGGCGTCGGTTACGCATACGGCACGCGCCGTTTGCGGCACGGCGCGGGAGGGCGTGCATCTGGCGATGACCGACCGGATGCGCGACGGCTGCCGCCTGATTCCCGTGTGCGCCGCGCGCACACGGCTTATTGCGCGGCCGCGCCCCCGCCGCTGCATGCGGCGCGCGCAGTGGCGCTCGATCGGCTGCCGCAGCCCGAGTTCGACGCCTTCGCGCAACTGCTGAACGCAGCATCACCCTGAGGAACGTGGCGGAGCCCGGCGCTTCGCTCACCCTCGCCGCCGGGCCGATCACCCCTCGATCTTCTTTGGCCCTCTGAAATCCACCCGCGGTCGGATCGCGGAACAAGACAACCGTCCCCGGCGTTTTGCCGGGAAGAAACGTGGAATGTCGCAATGACAGGGACGACTGTTCGCTGCGAGGCGCCGCAGCCCGCATTGACGCGTATCACGGAACCGGAGGTCTCGCACGGCGCGCAGATCCACCGGCTGGTGGCCGCGTGCAAGCCGCTCGACCTCAATTCGCGCTACGCCTACCTGCTGCTTTGCGAGCACTTCGCCGGCACGTGCGCGCTCGCGCGCGTGGGCGACCAGGTGGTGGGCTTCGTCTCCGCCTATCGGCCGCCCAAGCGCGATGACACGATTTTCGTCTGGCAGGTTGCGGTCGATGCCAGCATCCGGGGCAAGGGCGTTGCCGCATCGATGCTGCAAAAAATTCTCGGGCGCCCGCAAGTTCGAGGGTGCCGCTATCTCGAAACGACGGTATCCCCGTCCAACACGCCGTCGCGCCGGCTCTTCCACGGACTCGCCCACAGACTGAACGCGGCGCTGACCGAGTCCCCCCTTTTCGCACAGGACGCATTCGGCGAAGAGGATCACGAATGCGAGGTGTTGATTCGCATCGGCCCGTTCCCGGGCAAATGAAAAGGAGGTAATTCAGCATGAACCTGAAGATCTTCAACCGGCTGGAATCCGAAGTGCGTGGCTACATCCGTACCTTCCCGACGCTGTTCGCGAAAGCGCAAGGGTCGCTGCTGATCGACGAGGACGGACGGCAGTACATCGACTTCTTCAGCGGTGCAGGCACGCTGAACTATGGCCATAACAATCCGCTGCTCAAGCAGCGCGTGGTCGACTACCTGGCCGAGGACGGTCTCGTGCACGGGCTCGACATGGCGACCGTGGCGAAGAAGGACTTCCTCGAGACGTTCGAGCGAGTGATCCTGCGCAACCGCGGCATGGCGTACAAGATCCAGTTTCCGGGGCCGACCGGGACCAACGCCGTGGAGGCGGCGCTCAAGCTCGCGCGCATGATCAAAGGCCGCGCCAACGTCGTTTCCTTCACCAACGGCTTTCACGGCGTGACCGGCGGATCGCTCGCGGCCACGGGCAACTCCAAATTCCGCGATTCGGCCGGCATCGCGCTGGCCAATACGACCTTCATGCCCTACGACGGCTACATGGGCCCCGACGTCGACACCCTGGACTACCTGGAGCGCATGCTCGCCGACGGCAGCAGCGGCGTCGACGCGCCGGCGGCGGCCATCGTCGAAACGGTGCAGGGCGAAGGCGGGGTGAACGTGGCGAGCGCGCGCTGGCTGCAGCGGTTGCAAACCTTGTGCCGCCGCCACGACATGTTGCTGATCGTGGACGACATCCAGGTCGGCTGCGGCCGCACGGGCTCGTTCTTCAGCTTCGAACCGCTCGGCATATCGCCCGATATCGTCACGCTGTCGAAGTCGATCAGCGGTTTCGGTCTGCCGATGGCGCTCGTGCTCATGAAGCCCGAGCTCGACGTGTGGAGCCCGGGGGCGCACAACGGAACCTTCCGCGGCAACAACCTCGCCTTCGTCACCGCGCAGGCGGCGCTCACGAAATACTGGAGCGACGGTGAGTTCGAGCAGACCATCCGGCGCAAGTCGAGCATGGTGACAGGGCGCCTGAACCAGATCGCCGCAAGCTATAACGAGGGCGAGCTGTCGGTGCGCGGCCGGGGCTTGATTCAGGGCCTGGTGGTGAACCGCGCGGGAATGGCGAACACGATCTCCGCCGAGGCGTTCCGCAACGGCCTCGTGATCGAGACCTCCGGCGCCTCGGACCAGGTGCTGAAGCTTCTGCCCCCGCTCACGATCCAGGAGTCTCGCCTGCGCGCGGGCCTGGATATCCTCGAGCACAGCGTCGCCGCGGGCCTCGGCGTAGCGCGGGCGGAAGCGAACGTCGCATTCGTCCACTTCGGAGGCGTTCGATGATCGTAAGGCAAATCGACGCGCTGGCGGGCTCGCCGCAGGAAGTCGTCACGCCCAACTGGACCAGCCGCCGCCTGCTGCTCAAGCGCGACGGCATGGGTTTTTCGATGCACGAGACGGTCATCCAGGCGGGCACGCAGACCTACATCTGGTACAAGCATCATCTCGAGGCCGTGTTGTGCATCGAAGGCGAGGGCGAGGTGGAAGTGCTGCCCGAGGGGCGCATTTATCCCATCGCCCCCGGGACGCTGTATGCGCTCGATCAGCACGATCGGCACTATCTGCGTGCACGCACCCGCATGCGTCTGGTGTGCGTATTCAATCCGCCGCTGACCGGGCGTGAAGTGCACGACGAAGAAGGCGTCTATCCGCTGGTCGAGGAACAGGTAGCCGGCTGAAGGCACGCGCGGCGCGGTGCTTCGACGCTGGGTCCCGGCAGCGGAGCATTTCGCCCCAGCAGCCCCGCAACGCGCTGCACCCGAAGAGGAGCAAAGCATGAATTCGGTCATCGATGCCTATGCATCGCGCAACGAACCCGTCGCCGCCATGCGTCCGCGGCGCGATCCCGTGGTCTACGGCCGGGCAGGCGAGCCTGGGCTCACCGAGCACCAGCTGAAAAACTATCAGAAGAAAGGCTTCATCTTCCTCAGGAGCTTCTTC
>JBOIEI010000665.1:0-11663 GCA_050741055.1 Burkholderiales bacterium
CGTTGACCAGGATGTCCTCGCTCACCGGCGGGCTTCACTTAGCGCAAACCATACCCCTTGCAGGGCGCGCGGACGGGCTGGTCGCGCCCCTGCACTCATGGCAAGCTCAATCCAAACGACTCCAGCAACTCGACCGTTTCGTAGAGCGGCAGCCCCATGACTCCGGTATAGCTGCCGGAAAGATGGCGTACGAAGGCGCCGCCGCGGCCCTGGATCGCGTACGCGCCGGCCTTGTCGAGCGGTTCGCCGGTCGCGGCATAGTTGCGTATCTGCGCAGGGGTGAGCGGCGCGAACTCGACCGTCGAAGTCGAGAGGCGCGTTTCCAGACGCTCGTAGCGGCCGACGGCAACTGCGGTCAGCACCTGGTGCGTGCGCCCCGAGAGCTCCGTCAACATGGCGATCGCGTCGCCTTCGTTGGCGGGCTTGCCGAGAATGCGCTGGTCCAGCACGACGGTCGTATCGGCCGCCAGCACCGGATAGGCCGGCAGGCGGCGCTGCATCAGCCGCAGGTTGGCCGCCTCGGCTTTCGAGCGCGCAACCCGCAGCACGTAATCGGCGGGCTCCTCGGCTGCCACGGGCGACTCGTCCACGTCGACGCCGCGGCGGGAGTCCTCGCGGAAATGCACGATCTCGAAGGAGATCCCCATCTGCTTCAGCAGCTCACGCCGGCGCGGGCTGCGCGAAGCGAGGTAGATGCGCTTGCTCGGTACGTTCATGCGCGGTGGTAGGGATGGCCGATCGTCAGGGTATGCGCGCGATACAGTTGTTCGGCGAGCACCACTCGCGCCAGCCCGTGCGGCAGCGTGAGCGGAGACAACGACAATAGCATGGTTGCGCTCGACTTCAAGACCGCCGACAGCCCGTCCGCGCCGCCGACCAGGAATGCGATGTCGCGCCCGGCACCGCGCCACTTGGCAAACTGACGGGCGAAGGCGACGCTGTCGAAGCTGCGGCCATGCTCGTCGAGCGCGAGCCGCAGGCAGCTTTCAGGCAATGCGGCCTCGATGCGCTCGGATTCGCGCTCCAAAACGCGCGCCACCGCCATGCCAGCCGCGCGCTTTTCGGGTTTCACTTCCTTGAGCTCGATGCGCGCGTCGCGAGGCATGCGGGCACGGTAATCGTCGAACCCGGCCGCAACCCAGTGTGGCATGCGAACCCCGACCGCGACGATGAGTATGCGCATCGCAGCCGTGGTGGCGTCACTTCGCCGCAACGTCCGCTGGCACGGCCGCCCGGCGGCGGCTCGCCTTGCGCGGGGGGCGCGCACTCCACAGCTCTTCCAGGTTGTAATGCGCGCGTACCGCCGGCAGCATGACGTGAACGACGACGGCTCCCAGGTCGATCAGGACCCACTCGGCGTTCTGCGTGCCTTCGACGCCGTTGACCTTCGCGCCGAGCGCCTTCAGCTTCACCTGCACGTTATCGGCCAGCGACTTCACCTGTCGGGTCGAATCGCCGCTGGCGATGATCACACGATCGAACATCGAGGTGAGCTTCACCACGTTCAGCACGACGATGTCACGCGCCTTGATGTCCTCCAGGGCCGTGACGACGCCTTTGACGATCCGATCGATTCTCATTGCGAGGAGTACAAGCGATGGGCGGCAATATAATCGACCACGGCCGGCGGCAGCAAATAGCGCACGCTCGCCCCTCGCGACATTCGGGCCCGCAGGTCCGAGGCCGAGATCTCCAATAGCGGAATCGGTAGGTGGACGATGGCGCCGGCCGGGGCGTCGGGAAGAGCACCGGCCGGGGCGTCGGGAAGAGCGCCGGCCGAAGGTACGATAGCGCCGGCGCGGGGCGGCGGCGGCGGCGCCCAATCGGGAACGAAGCGCCGATTCCATTCGGCCGCGAGCTCAGCCGACTGGCGCACGGGCTCGTCCAATGCGTAGCCCGGCCGGGTCGCGACGGCGATGTGCGCCAGATCGAACAGCTGCAGCCAGCGGCTCCACGCCGGCAGCCGCAGGAACGCATCCGCGCCGAGAATCAGCCATATCGGCCTCGTTGCCCCGAGCTCGGCGCGCAGCTCGTCCAGCGTGTCCACCGTGTAGCTCATGCCTTCGCGCCGTAGCTCCCGGTCGTCCACCGCGAGCCGCGGATTATGCGCCGCCGCGAGCCGAGTCATTTCCAGCCGTTGATGGGGCTTGGTCCCTGGGCGCGCACGCAGGTTGGGCAATGCGGCCGGAATGAGCCGCACCTGCGTAAGCCCGAGCGCATCGGCCGCTTCTTCGGCCAGCCGCAGATGCCCGTAATGCACCGGATCGAAGGTGCCGCCGAGGATGCCGATCGGCCCCGTCTCATCCATTTTCGGCGCCCCCAGGAAAAGGAGCCGGGCTCGGACTTCTGCACGGTTGCGTGCAGATCATGAAATCAGGCGACAGGACATATCGGCTGCGATGGGTTCGAAAGAAATCGAGCCTGGCCCCTTTTCATCATCACAACACCAGGCGGCGGATGTCGCCGAGGACCGCGCTCAGGAAGGTGATGAAGCGAGCGCCCTGTGCGCCATCGATGACGCGATGATCGTAAGAAAGCGACAAAGGCAACATGAGCCGAGCCTGCAGCGCGCCGTCGTCGCCGTAGACCGGCTTCAGCGCCGCGCGCGAAACGCCGAGGATCGCGACCTCCGGCGCGTTGATGATGGGCGTGAACGCCGTGCCGCCGATTCCGCCGAGGCTCGAGATCGAGAAGCTGCCGCCTTGCATGTGGCCGGGCGCGAGCTTCCTGTCGCGCGCGCGGCCGCTCACCTCGGCCAGCTCGCGCGCGATCTGGAGCGCCCCTTTCGTGTCGGCATCGCGGATCACCGGCACCACCAGGCCCTCGGGCGTATCGACCGCCACGCCGATGTGGAAGTATTTCTTGACGATGAGCGACTGGCCGTCGGGCGCGAGCGAGGCATTGAACTGCGGAAACTGCTTCAGCGCCGCCACGCACGCTTTCATGACGAATGCGAGCAAGGTGAGGTGCACGCCCTCCTTCTTCGCCGCCTCGCCCTGCGCCTTGCGGAAGGCTTCGAGCGCCGTGATGTCCGCCTCGTCGTGCTGGGTGACGTGCGGGATCATCACCCAGTTGCGCGCAAGATACGGCCCCGCGATCTTCTGGATGCGCGACAGCGGGACGCTCTCCACCGCACCGAACTTGGCGAAGTCGACCTGCGGCCAAGGCGGCAGATCGAGCCCGACGCCGCCGCCGCGCGCTTGCGGACGCGTGAGCGCTTCCTTGACGAACGCCTGCACGTCCTCCTTGAGGATCCGGTCCTTGGGTCCGGTGCCACGCACCTGCCCCAGGTCCACGCCCAGCTCGCGCGCCAGACGCCGTACGGCCGGGCTCGCGTGCGCGAGCGCAAAGGCCGCTTCATCGACTTCGACGGGTGCTACCGGAGGACGCGCCGGCGCGCTCGGCTGCGCCGGCTCGGAAGCCTCGCGTGTTTCTGCGGCGCCCGCGTGCGCCGGCTCGGGCTTGGCGGTCACAGCGCTTGCTCCCGCTGCAGCAGGGGCTGCACTTGCGTCTTGCATACGTCCTCGGTCGGGCGGGGCTGGCGACTTCGACGCCGGCGATGCCGACTCTTGCGCCGGCGGCGTCTCTTCTCGCTTGGCCTCGTCGGTTCGCGTCGCCGGCTGCGCATCGCCGGCATCCAGCGTGAGCACCAGCGAGCCCTTGGAGACCTTGTCGCCCACCTTGACCTGCACGGCCTTCACTACGCCGCCCGCCGGCGCCGGCACGTCCATCGTCGCCTTGTCCGATTCGAGCGTCACCAGCGGGTCCTCGGGCTTTATGGCATCGCCTGGGTGCACCAGCACTTCGATGACGGGAATATCCTTGAACTCGCCGATGTCGGGGACGCGGACTTCGATGGAGGAAGGCATGGGGCTTACACCGTCACCGGATTCGGCGCCTCGGGATCGATCCCGTATTTGCGAATCGCCTCGCCCACCTGCTTGGGCGAGATCGCTTCGGTCGTTTCGGCCAGCGCCTTGAGCGCGGCGACCGCCACGTGATGCCGATCCACCTCGAAGAAGCGGCGCAGCTTCTCGCGCGTGTCGGAGCGGCCGAAGCCGTCGGTGCCGAGCACGATGTAGCGATTGCGCACGAACGGGCGGATCTGATCGGCGTAAGTCTTCATGTAGTCGGTCGCGGCCACGACCGGGCCCTGGCGATCCTGCAGGCACTGCTCGACATAGGACAGGCGCGGCTCGGTCTCCGGATGCAGCCGGTTCCAGCGCTCGGCGTCGAGTCCCTCGCGGCGCAGCTGGTTGAAGCTCGGGCAGCTCCAGATGTCGGCCGCCACGCCGAAGTCGCGTTCGAGCAGTTCCGCCCCCGCGATCACTTCGCGCAGGATAGTGCCGGATCCGAGCAGCTGCACGCGCGGCGCGCGGCTCGATTTCGCCTTGCCTTCGCGGAGGAGATACATCCCCTGGAGAATGCCGTTCTCCGCGCCCGCCGGCATTGCCGGGTGCGGGTAGTTCTCGTTCATCAAGGTGATGTAGTAGAACAAATCCTCCTGCTCGGCATACATACGCCGCATGCCGTCCTGCATGATGACGGCGAGCTCGTAGGCGAAGGTCGGATCGTACGCCATGCAGTTCGGGATGGTGGACGCGGCCAGGTGGCTGTGACCATCCTCGTGCTGCAGGCCTTCCCCGTTCAAGGTGGTACGCCCGGCAGTTCCGCCGAGCAGGAAGCCGCGCGCGCGGATGTCGCCCGCCGCCCAGCACAGGTCGCCCACGCGCTGGAAACCGAACATCGAATAGAAGATGTAGAACGGAATCATCGGCACGCCGTGCGTGCTGTAGGCGGTGGCCGCGGCGATCCACGACGACATGGCGCCGGGCTCGTTGATGCCCTCCTGCAGGATCTGACCGTTCTGGTCTTCCTTGTAGAACATCAACTGCTCGGCATCCTGGGGCGTATACAGCTGGCCGACGTGGGAGTAGATGCCGAGCTGGCGGAACATCCCTTCCATGCCGAAGGTGCGCGACTCGTCCGGCACGATCGGCACGACGAACTTGCCGAGTTTCTTGTCCCGCACCAGGGTCGAGAGGATGCGCACGAACGCCATCGTGGTCGACATCGTGCGCTCGTCGCCGGTTGCCTTGAGCAGCGACTCGAACGCGGACAGCGGCGGCACCGGCAGCGGATCGGCCTTGCGCCGGCGCCACGGCACGCGCCCGCCGAGCGTTTCGCGCCGTTCGCGCAGGTACTTGAGCTCGGCGCTTCCTTCTTCGAATTTGAGATAGGGCACTTCATCGAGCTTGGCGTCGGTCACCGGCACGCGGAAGCGGTCGCGGAACGCACGGATCGAGGACGTTCCCATCTTCTTCTGCTGGTGGGTGATGTTCTGCGATTCACCCGACTCGCCCATGCCGTAGCCCTTGATGGTCTTGGCGAGGATGACCGTCGGCTGGCCGACGTGCTTCATCGCCGCGGCATATGCGGCATAGACCTTGTGCGGATCGTGCCCGCCCCTGTTCAAGCGCCAGATGTCGTCGTCGGTCATGGTCGCGACCATCTCCAGCAGCTCGGGATATTTGCCGAAGAAGTGCTTGCGCACGAAGGCGCCGTCCTTCGACTTGAAGGTCTGGTACTCGCCGTCGACGCACTCCTCCATGCGCTTGAGCAGTATGCCTTTGGTATCGCGCACGAACAGCGGATCCCAGTACGAGCCCCAGATCACCTTGATGACGTTCCAGCCCGCGCCGCGGAACTCGGACTCGAGCTCCTGGATGATCTTGCCGTTGCCGCGCACCGGCCCGTCGAGGCGTTGCAGGTTGCAGTTGATGACGAAGATGAGGTTGTCCAGCTTCTCGCGCCCTGCCAGCGAGATCGCACCGAGCGATTCGGGCTCGTCCATCTCGCCGTCGCCCATGAAGGCCCACACCTTGCGGCCCTGGTTCTCGGTGATGCCGCGATCGCGCAGATAGCGCATGAAGCGCGCCTGGTAGAGCGCCATGAGCGGCCCGAGTCCCATCGATACGGTCGGGAACTGCCAGTAGTTCGGCATCAGCCACGGGTGCGGATAGGACGGCAGCCCGTTGCCGTCGACTTCCTGGCGAAAGTTGTCGAGCTGCTCCTCGGTCAGCTCGTCGAGCAGGAACGAGCGCGCATAGATACCGGGCGAGGAATGCCCCTGGAAGTAGACGATGTCGCCGCGGAACGTATCCGTGGCGCCGCGCCAGAAGTGGTTGAAGCCCACGTCATAGAGCGTGGCCGCCGAGGCGAAGCTCGCGATATGGCCGCCCACGTTGGTATCGCGGTTGGCCCGCACCACCATTGCCATCGCATTCCAGCGCACGTAGGTGCGAATGCGATGCTCCAGCTCGTGATCACCCGGGGAGCGCTCTTCGAGCCCGGGCGGAATGGTATTGAGGTAGGCCGTCGTACCAGTGAAGGGAAGCTGCGCGCCTGCGCGGCGCGTGCGCTCGATCATGCGCTCGAGCAGATAGTGCGCCCGCTCGGTGCCCTCGACCTTGATCACCGCATCCAGAGCGTCCAGCCACTCCTGGGTCTCTTGCGGGTCGACATCTGGCTGCAGATCCTTCATGTCCATGACGGCACCCTGTTGCGGTTGGCCGATGCGGCGACAGGCGCACGAACGGCGAGGCCCGATTCGCGGACGCGACGCCCGATTCGCCGACGCGAGGCCCGATTCGCGGACGCGACGCCCGATTGCACGCGATGATTATAGCAGTGCGTATTTCGGCTCCCGCCCGCTGTGGCCGAACGCCGGCAAGCCGCCGATAGTCCCATCGATTTTCATGCCCGCTTGCCGGCGTCGCGGCTCTCCGTGGCAAGCGGCAAGCCCACGCATCGAAGGCTCGAGCGCCGCCTGCAGAATTCAGGCATTTCGTGGCTCGCATCGCGCCAGGCCCGCATAGAATACGAGCTCCGCTGCGGCTTGCACACTTTCGGCAGCCGCTCGATGTACAGGAATCCCCATGAAACATATCGCCGCGATCGTACTGCTTGCTTCGTTCTTTGCTTCCGCCCATGCACAGGTGACCGTCAAGGAAGCCTGGGTTCGCGCCACTGTCCCGCAGCAGAGCGGAAGCGGCGCCTTCCTGCAGGTCACCTCGGCAAGAGATGCGCGCATCGTCGAAGTCCGATCGCCCGTTGCCGGCGTAGTCGAGATGCACGAGAGCCGGATGGAAAACAACATGATGAAAATGCGCCCGGTTGCGAGCGTGACGCTGCCGGCCGGCAAGACCGTCGAATTCAGGCCCGGTGGTTATCACATCATGCTGCTGGGACTGAAGGGCCCGCTCAAGGAAGGTCAAAGCGTCCCGCTCACGCTGGTGGTCGAGCGCAAGGACGGCAAGCGCGAGAACGTCGAAGTGACGGCTGCGGTGCGGCCGCTCACCGCGCATGGCGGCGGGCACGGCGGGCACCATTGATGGCGCGAACGGGACTGACAAACCGCTTTCCGTTATACGCTCCCCGTTCGCTCCCCATTCCTCTGGAAGCGAGGTGGTCGCACCGGATCCGCAGCGAGGCGAGAACTGCGACTCAAGTCGAGTACTGGCGCCGATCCTCGATCACCTTGCCATCGTTGGGCAGCGATCCAGCTGTGGCGCACCTGACCTCGCCGCGCAGCTGACAGACCTGGCGCAGGCTCTCTGCGATGGCGTTTGGCAACGCTTCACCGCTTCCGGCAGGCACTTCGCATTCGAGTGTCATCCGATCGGCGCCGTGCGAATCGAAATCGACCACCAGCCGCGACTTGACGATCTCGGGATGGCGACGGACGACTTCGGCGACCTGCGAGGGATGGACGAACATGCCGCGCACCTTGGTCGCCTGATCGGCGCGTCCGAGCCAGCCCCGGATGCGCATGTTGGTGCGCCCGCACGGGCTCGCGCCCGGCAGCACAGCCGATAAGTCGCCGGTGGCGAAACGGATGAGCGGGTACTGCTCGGTAAAGCTCGTCACCACTACTTCGCCTACCTCGCCCGCACCGACCGGCTCTCCGCTGCCGGGCCGCACGATCTCCACGATCAGCCCTTCGTCGACGATCATGCCTTCGCGCGCTTGCGATTCGTAGGCCATGAGACCCAGATCGGCGCTCGCATAACATTGCAGCGTGCGGATGCCGCGCGCATCGAGCTGCGCCCGCAGCGCCGGCGGCAGCGCTTCGGCGGCAACGAGCGCCCGTTGCAGGCTCGAAATGTCGGCGCCCATCTCGTCGGCCTTCTCGACGATGATGCGCAGGAAGCTCGGCGTGCCGACGTAGCCTTGCGGGCGCAGATCGCGGATTGCCGCCACTTGCATCTCGGTATTGCCGGTACCGCCGGGGAACACGGTGCAGCCGAGCGCCTGCGCGCCCAGGTCGGCGATGAATCCGGCTGGCGTCATGTGGTAGGCAAAGCAGTTGTGCACCAGGTCGCCGCTGCGAAAGCCGGCAGCGAAGAGCGCTCGCGCGAACCGCCAGTAGTCGGGCGCACGGCCTTCGGGATCGTACGTCGGGCCGGGTGAAGCGTAGATGCGGGCGAGCGAGGCCGTGCGTACCGCCGCCAGGCCGGCGAACGGCAAGGCGGCACGCTGGCGGTCCTTGAGCTCACCCTTGCGCACGAGCGGCAGTTGCGCGAGCGCGTCGCGGCTCGTGATCGCCGCGGCATCCACATCGCGCAGCAGCTCGGCGAAACCCGGTGCGTTGACTTGCGCATGGCGGATCAGGCCGGGCAGCGCAGCCATAAGGGCGCGCTCGCGGCTTGCCGGGTCGCGCGTTTCCAGCCGGTCGAAATGTTCCATGCGGTCTCCTAGTGTCCTGAGTCCGAGGTTCGTCGCATTAGTTTCGAACGTCTGCTCTGAGGCTAAGGAGGCAAAAGTGTCGAAATCGGCGCCAGACGCGGAACGCGATACCACAGCCGGGTTGGACACCCGGCGAGGATTCGCGACAATGTATGGCGTCGATTCTCGGCATCTTTTGCGCGGCGAATTTCGGACTCAGGACACTAGGCGAGCCAGCGCTTGCGCCGGCGGTAATGCTTCGCGTCGCGGAAATTGCGGCGCTCGCCGGCCGCGATGCCGAGGTAGAACTCCTTCACGTCCTCGTTCGCCGCCAGACTCGCTGCCGTACCGTCGAGCACGACGCGCCCGTTCTCCAGGATGTAGCCGTACTCGGCATGACGCAGCGCGAGCGCCGTGTTCTGCTCGGCAACGAGAAAGCTCACGTTCGCCTCGCGATTGAGCCGCTGCACGATGCCGAAGATCTCCTCGACCAGCTGCGGCGCGAGCCCCATCGAAGGCTCGTCGAGCAGGATCATCGCCGGCCGCGACATGAGCGCGCGTCCGATCGCGGTCATCTGCTGCTCACCGCCCGAAGTGTAACCGGCGGTGGCGCTGCGCCGTTCGCGCAGCTGCGGGAAATAGTGATAGACCTTCTCCAGGTCCTCCGCCACACCTGTGCGGCGGCCGCCGCCGCGCGTATATGCGCCGGTCAGGAGGTTCTCTTCCACGGTGAGGTGGGCAAAACAACGCCGTCCTTCCATGACCTGGATCAATCCACGCCGCACGAGCGCCGACGGATCGAGCCGGTCGATGCGGCTGCCGCGATAGCTGATCGCTCCCTTCGTGACCGCGCCGCGCTCGGCGCGCAACAGGCACGAGATCGCTTTGAGCGTGGTCGTCTTGCCGGCGCCGTTGGCGCCGAGGAGGCAGACGATGCCGCCTTCGGGCACGGCCAGCGAGACGCCCTTCAGCACCAGGATCACATGGTTGTAGATCACCTCGACGCCGTTCACGTCGAGCAGTGTTGCACGGGCGTTCGCGTTCGCGGTGTTCATGCTGCAGATACCATTGCGATCCGTCGCCCCAGCGCAGGCGGGAACCCAGGAGCATGTGTGAAATTCTGGATTCCCGCTTGCGCGGGAATGACGGCTTCATTTCCCGCTACGCTGACCCGGTCAACACCGTCGCCCCCGCGCAAGCGGGGGCCCAGAAGAAAAGCTCGTCGATTTCCGCCTGCGCGGCAATGACGAGCTGATCGCATCGCGAGCCGCGGCTGTCCGAGCCGCATCAGCTCTCCTTGCTGCAATCCCGAGGTGTGATTTTCTTCTCCGCGGCGTACTTCTTCGCCGCCTCCTCGACCATTGCGCGCAGCATCGGCTCGTTGCCCTTGATCCAGTCGGAGACGAAGCTCCATTTGCTTCCGTCCCATTGGTGGATGCGGGCGAGGCGCACGCCTTCGTGGTCGCGGCACGAGACCTGGATCGGCTGCAGGAATCCGTCGAATCCCAGCGCCTTGATGCGCGCCGCGTCGAGCGCGAGATTCTCGATGCCCCAGCGCACCTGCTCGCCCGTGAGCGGCTTTTTCCCGAACTTGGCTTGCGCGGCGCGGATCGCCTCGATGGTCACCATGGCGTTGATCATGCCGCGGTTGTAGAGCACGGTGCCGACCTCCTCGCGCTTGCCCGAGCCCTTGTTCTTGTCGTACACGTGCTGGAGGATCGCCTTGTGCACGGCACCCTGTCCGGCCGAGTGCTGAAGCGCGGCGGCGTTGTAGCCCTTGGCGCCCGCTTCGGCCGGAAGCACGTCGGGCTCGGCGCCCGACCACCACACGCCGTACATCTGTTCGCGCGGATAGTTGACCGCCACCGCCTCCTTGATCGCGGTCGAGTTCATCACGCCCCAGCCCCACAGCAGCACGAAATCGGGGCGATTCTGCCGGACCTGCAGCCACGTCGCCTTCTGCTCCACTCCGGGATGCGTGACCGGCAGCGTCAGCAGCTGGAAGCCGTGCTTCTTCGACAGCGCCGTGAGCAGCGGGATGGGCTCCTTGCCGTAAGGCGAATCGTGGTAGACGAGCGCGACCTTCTTGCCTTTGAGCTTGCCGTAACCACCGAGCTTGTTCGCGATGTGATGCATGATGATGTCGGCAGCCGTCCAGTACGTGCCGAGCAGCGGGAAATTCCATGTGAATACGCTGCCGTCGGCCGACTCCGATCGGCCGTATCCCATCGTGATCAGCGGAATCTTGTCGACCGGCGCCTTTTCCGTCAGCGCGAACGTGATCCCGGTCGAAAGCGGATTGAACACCGCCGCCCCGGTCGGACCCTTGCTCTTGAGCCGCTCGTAGCACTCGACGCCGCGGTCGGTGGCATACCCGGTTTCACATTCTTCATAGGTGACCCGCACGCCGTTGATGCCCTTGTCACGCTCGTTCACGAGGTTCAGGTAGTCGACGAACCCGTCGGCCCACGGCACGCCGTTGGGCGCGTACGGTCCGGTGCGGTACACCAGGACCGGGATGAATTGCTCGTTGGCCTGCGCCTGAGCTTCGACGCCGCTGCCGAGCGCCGCGACCGCCGCCCATGCCACCGCCAGCCGTTTGAACCTGCTCCAGTTCCTCATACGCCACCCCCGCTTTGTCGTTGCAGTTTGTCGTTGCCTCGCCCGCTGCCTCACACGCGCACAATCTAGTGCGGAAACGGCCACAGTCGCAACTTCTCCTTGCCGATCGCCCATAACCGCGCCAGGCCATGCGGTTCCCAGATCAGGAACAGCACGATCAGTGCGCCGAACACCATGAGCTCCAGATGTGCGATGGCCGCCGTCGAGAGCGGAATGCCGAGCGCACCCGGAATCTGGTTGAGTACGAGCGGCAGAATGGTGATGAACGCGGCGCCGAGGCAGCTGCCGAGGATCGAGCCCAGGCCACCGACGAT
>JBOIEI010000666.1:0-6604 GCA_050741055.1 Burkholderiales bacterium
TTCCTGGCCAATGCCGGCGACGGCGCACCTTGGCTCGCCGTCACGGCCATCGCGACCGGCAATACGCTGGAAGCCCTGTGTGCCTGCTGGCTCGTGCATCGCTTCATCGGCCGCAGCGTGGAGCTCGATCATCCCGAAGCGGCGTTCCGCTTCGCCGGCATAATCGCCTCGAGCGGCCTGATGGCGGCAAGCTTCGGAACTGCCGCGCTGGCGTTGAGCGGCGTGCTGCCTGCCGGCGTGCGGCTCGTCAACTGGTATACCTGGTGGCAAGGCGATATCGCCGGCATGATCGTGGTTGCGCCGTTCCTCCTTGCCTGGCTGCGCCGTCCGCAGCGCATCAACGGTGGGCTCGATCGTGCGACGTTTACGGAGGTGTCCGCCTTCGCCGCGGCACTGGCTGCGACTTTTGCCATCGTGTTTGCACTGGCCGAGGCGCAATCCGACCTGGCGCGAACCCTGACGTTCTTGCTGATTCCCTTCGTCGCCTGGGCGGGCTGCCGCTTCAGCGAGCGCGCGGTCACTGCGACCGTGCTCGCCATCACGGGGGTTGCCGTGTGGGCTACGGTCGACGAGCGCGGGCCGTTCCTGTTCGCGACGGTGGAAGACGCTCTGCTCGTCCTGCAAGCCTTCATCGCCACCGTCGCCGTGATGGGCCTGGTGCTGTGCGCGCTCACGCGCGAGCGGGCCGAGGCCGAAATGCGGTTGCGGCAGGCAAGCGATCGGCTGGAGGCCGCGGTGCAGGCGCGCACTAGAGAGCTCGAGCAGAAGAACCGCGAGCTCGCGGCCGACCTTGCCGAGCGCGCGTGCCTGTCCGCGGCGCTGGAGCGGCGCGAATCGCAGCTCGCCGAAGCGCAGGCGATCACGCACATCGGCTCGTGGAATTGGGACGTGGGCTCGGACCGCGTCACCTGGTCCAACGAGCTGCTGCGGATCTTCGGCATCGAAGCCGCCGAGCTCGGCGGTACGTTCGCCGACTATCTTGCGCGCGTTCATCCCGAGGACCGGGAGGGCGTCAACAAGATCGTGCGCGAAGCATTGACAGCGCGTGCGCCGTGGCAATCGACCCAGCGCATCGTGCGCAGCGACGGTGCGGTGCGGCTGCTGCGCACCATGGGCAGGGTATGGGCCGACGCGGCCGGAGAGGTGACGGCGCTGTACGGCGCGTGCCTCGATGTGACCGAATCGACGCGGCGCGAGCAAATGCAGAGCGTGCAGCACGAGATCACCCGGGTGCTGGTGCGCTCGCCCGACTGGCCGGAAGCGGTCACCGAGTCGATGCGCATCGTGTGTGAAACGCTCGACTGGGCGCTGGGCCAGATGTGGATCGTGGATGCCGACCAGAGCTCGATCAGCTTTCGCTCATCGTGGTCGCGGCAAGACTGTTCCGAGTTCGTAGCGGCCAGCAAGGCGATGATCTTCGGCAAGGGGCAGGGCTTGCCTGGGCGCACGTGGCTCGCGGCGGCGCCCAAGTGGATCGAGGACGCACCGGAGGATCCGGCAAGGCCGCGCGCCCGCTGGGCCGCGCAGTGCGGTCTGCACGGCGCCTTGTGCTTCCCGCTCACCGCCGGGGGGCGCGTGCTGGGCGTGCTCGAGTTCTTCGCAACCGAGCGGCGGCGCCCGCAGGACGAGCTGTTGCAGGCGGTGGTCGCGCTCGGCAGCCAGCTCGGCGAGTATGTCGTACGCAACCGCGCCGAGCGCTTGCTGCGCGAGTCCGAAGAGCGCTTTCGCCTGCTCATCGAGGGTGTCAAGGAGTACGCCATCGTCATGCTCGATCCGCAGGGCCGCGTGGCCACCTGGAACAGCGGCGCGGCCCGCATCGACGGCTACGCCGCCGAGGAGATCGTCGGCCAGCACTTCGCGCGCTTCCACACCCCCGAGGACCGCTTGCAGAAGCGGCCCGAGCGGCTGCTCGGGCAGGCCATCGAGCGCGCGACCGTGGAGGATGAAGGCTGGCGCGTGCGCAAGGACGGATCGCGCTTCTGGGCGAACGTGGTCATCACGGTTCTGTACGGGCCGGACGGCGCCTTGCGCGGGTTCGCCAAGGTCACGCGCGACATGACCGAGCGCAAGCAGGTCGAGGCGCTGGAGGAGGCGGGGCGGCAGACGCGCCAGTTCCTGGCCATGCTCGGTCACGAGTTGCGCAATCCGCTCGCGCCGCTTCGCAACGCGGTGGGCGTGATGCGCATGCGCGAGATCGCGGACCCTCAGCTCGAGTACTGCCGGGACCTCATCGAGCGACAGGTCACGCAGCTCGCGCGCCTGGTGGACGATCTGCTCGATGCGAGCCGGATCACCACCGGCATGATCGGTCTGCAGCCCGAGCGGCTGGATCTCGCGCGTGTCGTCGCGCTCGGTGTCGAGGCGAGTCGGCCGAACATCGAGGGCCGCAACCATGCCCTCACGATCGAGATGAGCCGTGAGCCGATCGAGGTTTCCGGCGACCAGACGCGGCTCGTGCAGGTGGTGCAGAACCTGCTCAACAACGCCGCCAAGTTCACCCCGCGAGGCGGCAACATCTCGCTCGAGATGAGCCGGGAGGCCGGGATGGCGAGGATCGAGGTGCGCGACGACGGCATCGGCATCGCGCCGCAGATGCTGCCGCGCATCTTCGAGCTCTTCATGCAGGCCGACGCCGGGCTCGCGCGCACCGAAGGCGGGCTCGGCGTGGGCCTCACGCTCGCACGGCGCATCGTGGAGATGCATGGCGGCAGCATTCAAGCCAGGAGCGACGGCGTGGGCCGCGGCGCCGCCTTCGTGGTGCACTTGCCCGCGCTGGAACAAGCGCCGGTCGCGCCGGTCGCGCCGGGCGAGACGCACGACGAAAGGGCGCCTGGCGGCGGACGCAGCGTGCTGGTGGTCGACGACAACCGGGATGCGGCCGACAGCGTTGCCGCGCTGCTGGAACTGCGCGGCCACCGCGTGTGGGTGGCATACGACGGGCCGTCGGGGCTTGCCATCGCTTCCGAGCGCGCGCCCGAAGTCGTGCTGCTGGACATCGGGCTGCCCGGCATGGACGGCTACGAGGTAGCCACGCGCCTGCGCGCGATGGAGCAGACGCGCTCGAGCACCGTCGTGGCATTGACCGGCTACGGGCAGGAAGAGGACCGGCAGCGCAGCGAGCAAACACGCTTCGATGCGCATCTGGTGAAGCCGGTCGACTATGAAATCTTGTACCGGCTGATCGAGCGCGCGCAGGGCGGTCTCGGAAACGCCCCCCGGGTCTAGAACAAGGACTCTAGTCCTGAGTCAGAAGTTCGTCATCTCCGCGAACGCGGGGGTCCAGGCGGAGTCTCGTTCTGGATTCCCGCTTGCGCGGAAATGACGAATTACGACGAGTTCACGATTCACTATAGCGCGAGCCCGGGTGAGCGCGCCGCTTGTCGACCAGAATCGCGCTGTCGAGCGCGGGCTCGGCACCCTGCTCGAGCATCACGCGGCGCGCCTGTTCGCGCAGATTAACGGCCGCTTCCCATCCACTGCCCTGCGGCGCGATCGCCTCGCCGATCGCAATGCGAACCCTCCCGCGCGCCGGAAGCCAGCTGCCGTCGCGCAGGATTTCGCGCGCCCCGCTGATGGTGACCGGGACGACGGGAACGCCGGCGTCGGCGGCGATGACGAACGCGCCCATGAGGAAGGGCCGCAAACCGGATTGGCGCGTGAAGGTACCCTCGGGAAAGATGGCGAGGCGCTCGCCGCCGCGCGCGTGCTCGGTGAAGCGGCGTACGTCTTCGACGCCGCGCGCGGCATCGAATCGCTCCACGTAGCGCGAACCGATCGCGCTCAGGAACAAGCGCGAGATCGCATGCGAAAGGAACTCGTTCTTGGCGATGAAGGCGTGCTGGCGCGGTAGCGCACCCACCAGCAGGATGCCGTCGAGATAGCTGCCGTGGTTGGCGAGCAGCACATACGGCGTGTCGGCCGGCAATCGCTCCAGGCCCGAGGCCTCGACCGGGATGCCGGCCAGGCGGAAGAATAGCCGCGCGAACCGCCCGCTGATGCGCCAGGCACGCGGCGGTTTCGCGGCCACGACCGTCACGGTCCAGGCCGGCGGCGCCAGCAAGGCGAATGCGCTCCAGGCGCGTGCGGCATATGCGATGGCGCCGATGCGACGCAGGCCGCGCTTGAACGTGGCGAGCCCGCCTTGCAGCGCCATGCGAGCGAGCTGCAGGCGCACGCTCGCGCCCTTGCGCCCGATCAGACCCTGCAGGTACACGTCGCGTGTCGCCGCCCGGCGGATTTTGCCGCTGGAGGTCTTGAGCACGGCTCCGGGCGGGGCGAGCACGATCTCGTCCGCGGCCGCGCCGAGCAGCTCGATCGCGAGCGCGTCGATGCGCGTGCGCAGGCTGTCGTCGTGCCCCTCTTCCTGGCGCTCACGCTTCTCCGCGATCACGACCAGACGCTCCGTGCCGGCCGCCTGGTCCATCACACCGACCACGGCGACGCAGCCCTTGCGGATGCCCGGCAGATTGCCGATCGCTTCTTCCAGCTCGTACGGATAGACGTTGCGCCCGGCGCGGATGATGATGTCCTTGGCGCGACTGGTGAGATAGAGATCGCCGCCCGTCATGTAGGCGATGTCACCGCTGTTGAGCCAGGCTCCGTCGAAGAGCTGGCGCGTCTCCTCCGGGTTGCGATAGTAGCCTTGCGTGGCAGACGGTCCGCGAAACTGCAGGCGCCCGACGATGCGGTTGCCGACCTCCTGCCCGTTGTCGTCCACGATGCGCATCTCGTGGCCGGGCAAGGGCCGGCCGCAGGCAACGTAGCGCAATGCGCTCGGATCGTCCTCGGCTGCCGGCAACGCGCGCTGCGATTCGAGTAGGGCGGCGCGCTGGATGCGGTCCACCACCGGCCCGCGCCCCAGCGGCGGAATGGCGAGCCCGACCGTGCATTCAGCCAGGCCGTACACGGGCGTGAGCGCCTCGCGCCGAAAGCCGCAGCGGGCGAAGCGCTCGGCGAAGCGCTCCATCGTATCGGCGCTGACCGGTTCGGCGCCATTGGCGCAGAGCCGCCAGCTGCTCAGATCGAGTGTGTCCACGGCCTCGTCCGGAATGCGCCGCAGGCACAGCTCGAAGGCGAAATTGGGCGCCGCGGTAATGGTGCCGCGATGGCGATGGATCGCCTGCAGCCAGCGCTCGGGGCGTGCGAGGAAGTCCAACGGCGACATGAGCACCAGCAGGCTGCCATGGTAGAGGCTGCCCAGCCATGCGCCGATGAGACCCATGTCGTGGTACAGCGGCAGCCAGCTCACCGCCACGTCCTCGGACTTGAAGTCCACCGCCTCGCCCCAGGCGCGAATGTTGGCGAGCAGATTGGCATGGGTCAGGATCACGCCCTTGGGGTTGCCGGTGCTGCCCGAGGTGTATTGGATGAACGCGATATCGCCGGGGCGGATGGTGGGCAGGCTCGCGGCACGACTCGGTCGGCGCAGGTCGTTTACGGTGACCACGTCGCGCAGTGAGGGCACTTGGCTCAGCAGGAATTGCGCCAGCAGCCGTGCCTCGGCAACGGTGACCAGCACCGTGGCTTGCGCGCTGCCGAGAATCGCCGACTGCCGGCGCAGATGGTCCTCGAGTTGCGACATCCGCGCCGGCGGATAGATCGGAACGGGTATGGCACCCGCGGCCAGAATGCCGAAGAAGGCGCAGAGGAATTCGAGCGAGGTCGGCAGCATGATTGCCACCGTCTGCTGGTGTTCGATGCCGCGCTCGATCAGGCCGGCGGCGATTTCCTGCGCGCCGCGCGCCAGCCCCGCATAGTCGATGTGCTCGATTTCGTCCGCGCTCTTGTAGAAGAGGACGTGCTTCCGCTGCGGCGCGGCGTCCACATACCAGTCGAGCATGGCGGTGAGGGTGTCGACTTCGTCGGGCCGGCCGGCGAGCGCCTTCAGCGCGGCTGGCGGTGCGGTCTCGACCTCCCAGTCAGTGCTTGCCGAGGGCAGGCCGGCGGCGCTGCGCAGCGCCTCCAGCAGCTCGCGCGGCGTCTCGATCGCGAGCAAGGTCTGCTCTGCCAGGCGCAGCCCGAACCGGTCCTCGATGCGGTGCAGGAGCTCGATACGCGCCAGCGAATCCAGCCCCAGGTCGGTGTCGAGCCGGCTATCGGGGGTTACCTTGCGGCTCGCCTGGGGGTGGGTCTGACGCACCAGCTCGGCGACCACGCTGGTCAACGCCGCCAGTGCCGCAGCCGAATCCGCCGGCAGCTTGTGGGCGGCCGTATCCATTTATCCCGCGTCCGGAAAGTGGCTGACAAGCCGCTTTCCGCAATGCGCTCCCATCTCCCCCTGGGAGAGCGGTTGGGGATGAGGGAGCGAGCTGCGAGGCATGTGTCGGAAGCTCGCTAGCGCGCCCGCCGTGGGCGCATTTCGGGCATGCGCAGGATCCGGGTGTTTACTGCAGCACCCACTTGCCGTTCTGGACCCTGAAAACGGAAAGCAGCCCTTGCTGCAGCTCGCCGGCGTTGTCGAATGCGATCTCCGCGGTGACACCGGCATGGCGGATGTTGCGCAATGCCGGCACCACCTTGGCCGGGACGGTCGTGCCGGCGCGTTCCATGGCCGCCGCGATCACCATCACGCTGTCGTAGAAGTAGGGTGCGTACAGCCCGATCT
>JBOIEI010000667.1:0-4249 GCA_050741055.1 Burkholderiales bacterium
GCCACACCCGACGGCTACACGCTGCTCCAGTGCGGCATCTCGCAGGCAATTTCGCCGGCGCTCAGGCGCAAGCTGCCTTACGACGTCTGGCGCGACCTGTCTCGGATCGCGCAGTACGGCGCAGTTCCCAATATCCTGGTCGTGCACTCGTCGGTGCCGGCGCGCACGCTGGCAGAATTCGTCCACCATGCCAAGCAGAACCCCGGCAAGATGCGCTACGGCTCGCCCGGCATCGGCTTCACGCCGCATCTGACGATGGAATTTTTCAAGTCAATGGCCGGCATCGATCTGCAGCACATCCCGTACAAATCGGGCGCACAGGCGATCACCGAGCTGCTCGGCGGGCAGATCCACGCGCAGTTCAACAACCTGCCTTCGCAGCTGCCCAACCTCAAGAGCGGAAAGATTCGCGGGCTCGCGGTGACCTCGGCGCAACGCAGCGCATCGCTGCCCGATGTGCCGACGGTAAACGAATCGGGCTATCCGGGTTTCGAAGTGACCGTATGGTATGGTCTGTGCGCGCCCGCCAAAACATCCAAGGACGTTCTGGCCGTCCTGCAACGCGGCGTGGTCAAGACGATCGCGGCACCCGATCTGCGCAGCCGCTTCGCCGGCCAGGGTGTGGAGCCGCGCGCCGTGACCGGCACGGACTTCGACGCGTTCTACAAGACCGAAGTCTCGCGCTGGGCCAAAGTCGTGAAGGAGGCCGGGATCGCGCCGGATTGAATGGCAGACCACCGTGGCCAAGGCGATCCGCGGCAGCCTGAGGATGAAACCCGGCGACCGAATCACGTTCACGTTGATACGATTTCTTTCGATGCCGCGGCGCTGAACCTGTCGACCTTCCGGAGTCTCTGAGCGCAAGAGCCTGTCGACCCGGGCCGAAGAAACATGACGACACCTTCAAATCCGAACGCCGGCTCCGCCGATCTGCCCAGGCCGCTGGACATCAACGAGGTATTCCGCGGCGGCGGACGCTCGGTCGAGTTTCTCGACGAGATCAACCAGGCGTCCATCGTCATGCTGTGCGAGACTGGCATCGTCCCGCGCAGCCTCGGCAGCCGCATCGCGCGCGGTATCGCCCAGGTCATGACGAACGAGCCGCGGATGCAACGCTCCGCCGACTACCTCGACTACGAGCCGCGGCTGATCGCCGTGGCCGGCCCGGAAGCGTCACGCCTGCATTCGGGCCGCAGCCGCCAGGACATCGCCAGCACGATCGCGCGCATGAACCTACGCGACGGACTGCTGCAGGAATGCGAGGCGCTGATCGACGTGCGCCGCAAACTGGTCGCGCTGGCCGAGAACCACAAGGAAACCATCATTCCCGCCTACACGCACGGCGTGCAGGCGCAGCCCACGACCTTCGCACACTACCTGCTCGCTTTTGCTTCCGCGCTCGCGCGCCAGACCGAGCGCATGCGCGAGGCCTATGCCCGCATCAACTGCAATCCGCTCGGAGCGGCCGCGCTTGCCACGTCGAGCTTTCCGCTCGATCGCAAGCGCCTGGCCGTGTTGCTGGGCTTCGATTGCCTGGTCGAGAATGCCTACGACGCCAACCACCTCGCCCCGATCGATGCTTTCCTCGATCTGGCCGGCGCACTGGCGATCGCCGCCGTGCAGGCGGGGCAATTCGCGCAGGACCTGCACGCGCAATATGCCGACCCGCGGCCCTGGTTCCTGCTGCAGGCGGGAAAGCTCACGGGGACCAGCAGCATCATGCCGCAGAAGCGCAACCCGGCGGCGCTGGAGCAGCTGCGCGCGCAGGCGAGCCTCATGCTGGGCGACATGCAGACGGTCTTTCTCATGGCGCACAACGTGCGCACGGGCATGTTCGACTACCGCTCGTACGATCCGGTGCCGTGCGCTCGCCCGCTGCAGGTGCTGAAGCTGTTCGCCGAAGTCGTGGACGGGATCGTCGTCGACAAGGACCGGGCGCTGGAGGAAGTGCACGCCGACTACTCGACCACGACCGAGATCGCCGATGCGCTCCTGCAGCGCGCGGAGGTGCCGTTTCGCGTCGGCCATCACTTCGCCTCGCTCCTCACCGACTACGGCCGCTCGCATCGACTGCGATTGAGCGACATACCGTTCTCCGAAGTGCAACGAATTTACCGGGATGAAACGAAACAGCCGCTGCCGTTGAGCGATAACGAGCTCGGCGAGGTGATCAGCGCGCACTACATGGTCTTCGGCCGCAGAGGTGTCGGTGGGCCGCAGCTTGCGGAGGTCGATCGCATGCTGGCCGACGAGAGCGCGCGGGCCGCGGACGACCGTGCCTGGCATGACGAAAAGCTACAGCGGCTCGCGGATGCGGGGCGCGAACTGGAACAACGATTCCGCGCAATCGCGGCCGGCTGACCCGCGCGCTGCCTGTCGCGACCGGAAGCGCGCCAGCGCAATCTCAGGGCGCCTTCCGCGCGACGGCGTGATTGGAGATCACCTCGAGCACGCGCTTGCCGCCGGTCGCGAGCAGCTCCGTGCGCACGACGGCGACATTGCGCCCGCGCTGCAGGACGCTCGAGCGCGCGCTCAGGCCCTTACCCTGGCCGGGACTGATGTACCAGGCCGATGCGGCCGTCAACAGCGGATGGTGCGGGACCGCGGCGATCGCGGTGAACAAAGCCGTGCTGATCGAGAAGCCGCCCTGCACGTGGCCGACGCGGTTGCCGATGTGCAATCCGATGGGGAGTCGGCCGAGCGTGCGTTCGCCGCTTTTGCGCACAACCGGCGACCAGAGCCGATCGGCGAACTCGCCATCTTTCGCGTCGCGCAGCGACTGACCCACCCGGCGCATGGCGGTGCGCTCCATCGCATCGAGCTCGCCCGGCTTCAGCAGCGGCGCGGGCAGTGCCGGCTCGGTGCGCGCCCAGGGCAATGGATGCATCGCACGCCCGTCGGGCGCCGGCGGCCGCGCCCAGGTACCGGACATGCGCAGAATCTCCCCGCCTTCTGAAATCAGCCGGCCGAAGCAATCCGCCTCGGCCAAGGCGGTACGTTCGGAAAATCCTGTGGAATGGGCTTCGGCCCGAAGCCGCCCGCGCGCCTCGCCGCCGAGAAAGCGCAGGTGCAGCGCCATCGTCGCGGTGCGGATGCTCGGGTCGACGAAGGTGCGGCAAGCCTGTGCGAGCGCGAAATCGGCCAGACACGTGACCGCCGCCAGATGCGTCGTGCCGTCCGGATTCGTATTGTGGGCGCCGGTATCCATCTCCAGCACCACGCCGCCGGTATCGTAGCGGGTGCATTGAAGGTCCAGGAAATAGCCGGGGAAGTTGTATCCGGGCGTGCGATTGTTCGATAGCGCGACGAGCGCGCGGTTGCGAATGGATTCGGCCTCTGCAGGAGTCATGTGGGGTTCGGGTGTTGTCGTGTGATTCGATGGGCTGGGCCGCCATTGTCGCATGTGCGACCGCCGCCGCCTCACGATCGCGATCGAACCTGAGCGCGATCAAGCCCCATCCCGATCGCGATCGAACCTGAGCGCGATCAAGCCCCGTCCTGATTGCGACCGAACCTGAGCGCGACCGAACCTTGCTGCGTGTGGGGCAAGCGCATAGACTCCGGTGATTCCTCTGGCGCGGCTTCGACCGCCACGCCGCGATCCAATTTCCGAAAACACGCAGGCAGGAGACGTTATGGCAACGGGCCCGAAGCAGGCCAGCACAGGCAACGGCATCACGGGCGCGCGTGCGCTGGTCGATACGCTGGTGCGCGAAGGCATCGATCACGTGTTCGGCATACCGGGAACGCAGAACCTGGCGATCCTCGATGCGCTGCGCGACACGCCGCGCATCCGCTTCATCCTCACTCGCCACGAGCAGGGTGCGGCCTTCATGGCGTATGGTTTCGCGCGCGCTTCCGGCAAGGTCTCGGTGGTCACCGCGACCGAAGGCCCCGGCGTAACCAACCTCGCCACCGGCATCGGCGCAGCCAACCGCGCATTCCTTCCGGTCATCAGCGTCTGCGGCGTGCAGGAGAGCGAAGTGCGCGAGCGCGATGCAACCCAGGACATGGACCAGGTGGGGTTCATGCGCCCGCTCACCAAGTGGGCCTACAGCATTCCCAACGCCGCCAAGGTGCAGGAGTCGATGCGCAAGGCTTTCCGCGTCGCCTTGACCGAGCCGCGCGGGCCGACGCACGTGGAAGCCTCCAGCGAGATCCTGCTGCAATCGATCGAGCAGGAAGCGATCGAGCCCGCTGCCTACCGCAATAGCGTGCTGCCGGTCTGCGATCCCGCGCAGATCGATCG